>NZ_JBALOZ010000399.1:0-2537 GCF_036965125.1 Bacillus sp. JJ1503 | reverse complement strand
AGTTATTCCTAGGTTTTGTAAATAAAGTAACTACAAATATTGTGACAACTCATGTTCCATCATCAAAATATTTAGGCAAATTCTATAACAACGGAGAAGAATATCATGGTGGTCTAATAAATAGTTTTGTAATTATCGAGGGTGAAAATTTAGGGTTTCTTGGAAAGGTGGTTTCTTCAGAATTACCTGAAAAAGAACGAATAGATATTTCCTCGGAGGCATTAAAGGAAAAGGACTTTCATCCATTATTAAAGATTGAAGTTCTGTCCATGTTTGATTATTTTATCTTGGATTTTGAGAAATCCCTATGTGAATTTCCTAATGTAGGAGCAAAGGTTTATATCGCTAGAAAACAGTTTATCGAAAGATATATTAATCAAATTGAATTTAAGAATAATTCATTAAGAACAAGTAAATTTGCTCAACTTTTAAATAACTATCAAGCAAATGTAGACCTTTCCTTACAAACAATATTCAGTCGGCATACAGCAATCGTAGGAACAACTGGGAGTGGGAAAAGTTGGACAACTTCTAAATTGATAGAAAATATTCTTAATAATAACCAAAAGGCAATATTAGTTGACGCAACCGGTGAATATAAAAATCTAGCCGAGGCATACGAAGGTAAGGCTAAAATGGTAATTTTAGGAGTGGACCACCATTTTTCATATAAAAAGTTGTCAATTGAGGATTTATTTTATCTTGTAAAGCCTTCACCGAATTCACAAGTACCGAAACTAAGGGAAGCAGTTAAGTCTTTGAAATTAATAGAGAATGCTCAAGAAGAGTTAACTATTTATATTGAAGAACATCCACAAGGAAATAAAACATTAAAAAAGAAGAATCAGCCTAAAGAACTCTTTTTACAATTACTTAATCAAAATATTAATGAGGTATCCAGTGATAATTTAAATTTTGATATTAGGAGTTTAGCGATTCAAATAGAAAACGAATGTTTCTGGGAAAACTCTCAAAGAAATGCGGCACTATTTGGTGACACTGAAAATAGTAGTCTAGGATTCTGTGCAACTTTAATTACGAGAATTAATAATTTATTAAACGAAATACAATTTAATAGAGTTTTTAATTTTACTGGAGATAATGGCACAATAGATGCTTATGATTTATTAGACGAGTTTATAAATCATAACACTCATAACCTTTTTTATATTGATTTAAGTGAGCTGCCATTTGCTTTTAATATACGAGAGGTTGTGGCTAATTCCATCGGTAAAATCATGCTCTCTTATGCTAGAGAAGGTAAATTTCTAAGTAAACCTAATGTGTTAATAGTTGATGAAGCCCACCAGTTTTTAAATAAAACAGTAAGTAATGATTTTGAGACCTTTAAACTGGATGCTTTCGATAATATTTCAAAAGAGGGAAGAAAGTACGGATTATTCTTATGCATAACTACTCAGCTTCCTAGGGATATTCCTACAGGGACATTAAGTCAAATAGGCACATTCCTTATCCATCGTCTTATTAATCACAGAGATAAGGAAATTATTATGAACGCAATGCCATCGGCTAATAGTGAAATGATCAATTTTCTATCTGAGTTAGGTCAAGGGGAGGTAATACTATCAAGTACAGATATAAAAACCCCATTACTTCTAAAAATTATGGAGCCCAATGTTGAACCTGACTCAAATACGCCATTATTTAATTAATTTGAAATATTGCGATTGGCAAAAAATATTGAGGTGGTTGAATGAAAGTTATAGTACCAATTCAAAATTTAACTTTTGATGAAGCTTTTGAAATAGGCAATATTAAATTTTTTCCTAGATTGGATGCTTCAATTATTCCCAAGCAAAATATTGATGAAATAGCGACATCGAATACTTTATCAATGAGAAGTATGGCAAATTTATTTTCAAGTGTTTCATTAAGTGATTTTTTATATTTATCGGTAGCAGTCTTAGAATATAATCTTACTAATGATCAGTATTTCCATAATAAANNNGTAATCCATTTAACAAGCAAATTTTGCCGGGTTTCCCTGCTTTACTTCCAAGTGGTTTTGATGCTGTTATTTTAATAAATAATTATGAAGATTCATTTCGTTTTATAACTGCTGAAATTCATGGTTTTAACTCAATGAACGGTTTAGGTTTAAATATAGAGAATAATTTAGAAAATGATAAAATCGGTAAGTTCAACAATTTTAATAATATTATAACTAGTAATAGAAAAGATGATGTGCTTTTACTGTGTAGATCAGCTGTTAAGAGGCTAAATGAATCAATGTACATGAATAATCTAGATACCTCTTTTATATATTTAATGTCGACATTAGAAATGATAGCCTCTGATAGATTTATTAAATTTGAGAAAGTCAAGTCTAAGATAGTTCCCTTTATTGCTAGTGACAAAAAATTTTATCATAGATTATCTGAAGAATTAAAAAGATTTTCAATGGAAATTAGAACTGAAGTCGTTCATAACGGAAAGCCCCTACACGAAGTGGCCCCTGAAGATTATGAGAAAATATTATTTAGACTTCAAGGAATAATATTGACTACAGTAGAGAA
>NZ_JBALOZ010000398.1:0-14342 GCF_036965125.1 Bacillus sp. JJ1503 | reverse complement strand
ACTAACAATCAGTGGGGGAAGATCCCCCCCACTGATTGAAGTTTCACTTTATGGAAAAGTATTTTATTAATTAATACTGGAGGGTATGAAAATGGATGCCCTGGAAATATTAACGGATTTGGATCATGTCTTTCCATATTTTCAGCCGATATTTAGTGCGGATGAACTAAGAGTTACAGGCTATGAGATATTAGGAAGATATAAGGGGGAAAATGGAATAGTAAGTTTAGGACCCATTTTTCTAGATGAAAACATACCTGAAGAATACAGGCTGGAAATCGATCATGCCGTTTTAAGAAAGGCGTTAGATAAAGCACTTTTTTTAGAGGATGATATTCTCCTTTTTATCAATAAAGATGCAGATTTATTAATGTTTGATAATGCCGAATCGTTCCTATCCATTTTGTTTGAATACCAAGAAAAGGGGATAAATCTAAATCGGATCGTGTTAGAATCGACTGAGCGTATCTACAAGGGTGAAGTAGAGCATTTAGATCATCTATTAAATTATATTCGGACTTATGGTATTAAGATTGCCATTGACAATATGGGGAATGAGAGAAGCCATTTAGATAGAATTGGGCAAATCTCGCCGAATATTTTAAAGGTTGATTTGAATGAACTGCGTTCTACTGCTTCTGCCCATATATTACATGATATTTTACTTTCTATTTCTTTATTAGCGCGAAAAATTGGGGCAACTTTGCTTTTTAAAAACATTGAAATGGTCTATCAGCTTCAATTTGCTTGGAGAAATGGGGGAAGATACTATCAGGGCTATTATTTGCAAAAGCCGTCAGAGGAGTTTGTAGACCGTGATATTCAGAAGGAGAAACTGAAGGGCAAATGGCACGAATTTATTGCTTACGAGAAGAAAAAACTCGAAGAATTGTATAATGTAACAGAGAAGTTCAATGAAAGGCTTACTCAGTTTCTGCAAACAAAAAATCGCAGAATGCTCGGATATGAGGATTTAATAAAGGAACTTTCGTTATCTTTAACTGATGTCGCTTTTCGCTTATATGTTTGTGATGAGAATGGAATTCAGACATCTGCCAATATTTTTAAAGAAGATAATAATTGGTTGCTTCAGCCAGAATACCTCCATAAAAACTGGAGCTGGCGTCCCTATTTTTTCGAAAATATTTTGAAAATGAAAAAGGAAAAACGAGGTATCTTATCTGATTTATACAGAGATATAGAAACAGGGCAAACAATCCGAACTTTTTCGTATCCGCTAAATGCGCTTGAATATATATTTATAGATCTTTCATATGATTTCCTTTATGAACATGAAGGATTACTTTAAAGGCCTCCGAATTGGAGGCCTTTTTTTGTCTAAATTTTGTCTGAAAACGACATAGTTTTTTAAAATTTAGTACGGATTAGATAGGTGTGATTCACTTCACTACAATGAGAACCTTTCGCAATTATTATGTAAGTATAAAGAACAAAAGGAGGTTGGGTTCAGATGGGAGCTACAAAACAAGAAAGTAAATTAAAGGTAGAAGAGGAATCACAAAAAGGAACAGGCTTATCCGTAACCTTAGTCGGGGCAGTTATTCTGATTACTTATTTTGTACTATTCGGTTTATATATGGGTAGAGTTTAGGGGGGGAAAATGATGCATCGTGGAGAAAAAATATGGCTGACATTAAGCTTTGGAATGATAATGATATTCATGCTTATTACTGGTTATCAAGGATTTGCCTTAGGGATGGCACCACCAAGTCATAAGGAAACAATCGACCCGCAAAAGGTAGACCAAACAGCACCATTTGATCAGCCAGGAATTAAAAAAATTGGTGAAAATGAATATGAAGTGGTTATGACTTTGCAAATATTTAGTTTTACTCCAAGTAATATTGAAGTGCCTGCTGGATCAACCGTACATTTCACAATGACTTCTAAAGATGTTGTGCACGGATTCCAAGTAGCAAATACAAATATTAATACGATGGTAATGCCTGGTCATATTTCAAAAATTACGCAAAAGTTTGACAAACCGGGTGATTATTTAGTGCTTTGTAATGAATACTGTGGTGCTGGCCACCAGTTAATGAGTACTACCATTACAGTTAAATAAAGGGGGGAAGTTCAGTGGAAACGGTTTTACAGCAAAAGGGAAAATCAACAGCATTTAAAGATCAAGCAAATAAAGTGCTTGGTGTAAATTTAGAGGATGCAAAAATATCGAAATCATATTTATCTGTTGCATTTATAGCATTACTTCTTGGCGGATTGTTAGGGTTATTGCAAGGATTAAACCG
Source organism: Bacillus sp. JJ1503 (assembly GCF_036965125.1). Taxonomy (NCBI): domain Bacteria; kingdom Bacillati; phylum Bacillota; class Bacilli; order Caryophanales; family Bacillaceae; genus Bacillus; species Bacillus sp. JJ1503. Next base: position 12,072 of record NZ_JBALOZ010000398.1, on the reverse strand, counting down.
TGCTGGTCTTCTGGAGCTGCCATCATGGGCTAATTATTATCAAGTATTAACCGCACACGGCTTACTACTAGTTGTTGTGATGTCAGCTTTCTTTACAATTGGTTATTTTTATGCAGGACTTTCACATACATTAGGCGGTCTTCTTCCAAAAGTTAGAAAAATGGCTTGGATAGGTTTTTGGATGAAGATATTCGGTTTTGTATTAGTAGTAATTCCAATCTTAATGAATGAAGCATCTGTTATGTATACATTCTATCCGCCAATGGCAGCTCACCCAGTATTTTACTTTGGTTTAGTGTTCATTGTACTAGGTGTTTGGATGCTTTCAGCTGGAGCATTTATTAATATAGCGAATTGGAGAAAGAATCACAAGGGACAACATCTTCCAATTCTTGCTTTCTTTGCTACTGGTGTATTTGTATTACTAGTCGGAGCAACTGCTTTTGTTGCGGTTGAAGTACTATTTATGATTATTCCATGGTCGCTTGGCTGGGTGGATACAATCAATGTTATGGTTGCCCGTACTCTATTTTGGGCTTTTGGACATACGGCAGTAAATATTTGGTATTTGACAGCTGTGTCTGCATGGTACGTCATAGTGCCAAAAGTTATTGGGGGCACACGCTTTAATGACTATTTAACTCGAGTTGTTGTTATTGCATTAGTTATTATGAATATTACTGGTGGATTCCACCATCAAATTATTGACCCGGGTATTTCAGTACCAGTAAAATTCATGCACGTGTTTATGAGTTTAGCAATTGGATTCCCTTCATTAATGACTGCGTACGCAATGTTTGCGGTATTTGAACGTACTGGAAGAAGAAAAGGCGGAAAAGGACTTTTAGGCTGGTTTAAAAAATTACCATGGGGCGATGTTCGTTTCCTATCACCATTTATCGCAATGGCTGCATTTGCACCAGCTGGAGCAGGCGGTATTGTACAAAGTACGAACCAATTAGACCAGGTTGTTCATAATACAATGTGGATTGTCGGTCACTTCCATTTAACATTAGGTATGTCCGTAGTAATGACATTCTTTGGCATTAGTTATTGGTTAATTCCACATTTATCAAAACGAGTATTAACACCGCAAATGAATAAATTAGGTGTTATTCAAACGATTATTTGGACAATTGGTATGATAATTATGTCCGGATCCATGCACACAGTTGGATTGTTTGGTTCACCGCGAAGAACTTCCTTTACAACGTATGGTGACTTTTCAACAACATTAGGCTGGGATCCATATATGATGATGATTGGAATTGGTGCAACACTCCTAATGATCGCAGTAATTATTCAGGTGTATGCAGTATTTAATTTAATGTTCTTTGCACCAAAGGGAGAAACAGAATTCCCTATTGCTGAAGTGGAAGATGGAGAGGCTAGAACTCCATATATGACTGAACGTTGGGGAGTTTGGATTGTTGTAATGTTAATAGTTATTGCTATGGCATATGTTTTACCACTAACAGATATGATTGTTAATGCACCACCAGGTTCACCACCATTTAAAACTTGGTAAAATCGAAATGCGGAAGCGGCTCGTTCAGCCCCGACAAGCATAAGACGCTCTATGAAAGAAGGTGCTCTTTGCCTTCATTCATAGATTGGCTTGTGACCTCGAGGTCGACAAAAACGCGACGTCCTGTCGCATTGTCGACACTAGTACGTCCTGTACGTCGGGGGTAGGCGCTGCAGCTGGACAATGATTGACAATTGAGATAGCTCATATGCAGGGCTATCTCTTTTTAATAAAAATTAAGAAAAAAACCAAAAAAAGCAAAATAATGATTTGGGAAGTGATTTCCGTGATCAAAAACCGGCATAATACAATTGCTATTATTGTTGTATTACTGTTTGGATGTGTGTTGTTTTTTATAGCGACAGATGGATTCCGAGCATTTACGGCAGAAACCGCGAGAGTGAATCAGCTAATGGAGGAAAAGCCCGTATTCCCTGATGTCACTTTGGAGGATAACAAAGGACGGAAATATTCAATTTCTGAGTTTAAAGATAAGTATGTATTCATAACGTTTCTTTATACATCATGTGCAACTGTCTGCCCCCAATTAGAAATGAATATGGCTCAAGTCTATGAATTGCTGCCAAGAAAATATATCGGGGAAGACATCGTTTTTTTGAGTATTAGCTTTGATCCGACTAGAGATGACCCAGCAACATTAGAAACATACAGAAAGGCTTTTAATAGTGATGGAGAAACTTGGAGGATGGCGAGAATACCTAATCAAGCTGAATTAGACTCCTTGCTGGAGAAATTTGGCGTCATTGTCATTCCTGATGGGCTTGGGAATTTCACTCATAATTCTGCATTTTATTTAGTTGATGAAAAAGGCCGTTTAGTTGATGTTATGGATTATACGAAGATTGAAGAAGCTGCTGCTAAGGTAACAAGCATTCTTGAAAATGAAGCGGGGGTGTAATGATGACACAAGTTATATATGCCTTACTGTTATATATTTTCCTGATGCTTCCTCCTGTAGCAAATTTAGTAGAATCCATCATGATTACACATATGCATATGCAGATGCCCCTGCTTGTGATCTCAGGATTTTTTATGGCACGTTTTTTTCAATTGCGGTTTCCTCGTTTTTTCGAAAAGTGGAATAGTAATGGTATACCGGGAATTATTTTATTTATGGTTATAGCTATATATTGGACAATACCACGAACAATGGATGAGGCCTTGACGATACAAAGTGTAGAAATTTTTAAATTTATCAGTTTGCCTTTCTTAGCGGGAGTTCCACTTAGAGATAGTTGGAAAAAGCTCAGTTCGACTGGAAAAAACGTTATTATTATCATTTTTACAATTAAGTATTTTGGGATGGGTTTTTTATACATTTGGTCACCTGACCAATTATGCAATAATTATTTATTAATTGATCAATTAACCCTTGGATGGGGGTTTTTGACAACGGCTATTGCACTGTTAATTTATTTGGTGTACAAACATTTTGTTGACCCTTCAGAATATGAATAAGATGAAGAAGGTGGATTTTATATCAACAAACCAATGTAAAAAATACTCATAATCCAAATGCTTATCAACAGCTTTGGGTTCTGGGTATTTTTTGTCTAATGAAGGGGCTTTTCGTGTTTTTAAGCTTTTTCCTGTCAGAATCTGCAGTTATTTTGCGAACAAAAACATCGTTCTGTCCCTTTGTTTGTTGATAAAATGAGAATTATTAAGAAATGAAGGGGACGATAGAATGATCAGGCTTATCAGTAAAATACTTCCAATAATTGTTGCGATAGCTTTCATTTTTCCAACGATAACGAAAGCTGAGAAGATGTTATCCAATCGTGAAGATGTTTTTGCTTTTGTCCAAGCTGCCTATCAAGCTCAGCTTTCACTTGGTGAAAAACCTAGGACAGTGGAGGAAATTGATAAAATATTGTCTCCATATTTTACTGAAGAAGCAAAAAGGATTTTTTTAGAGGAAAACCTTTTCTCAGAAAATAGTTTGTATATTACATATGGAACTGATTTCCCATTTTATTATATTCCCTACTTTAGCTTTACAGATGAAACGAAGCTAGTCTCGCACGAAAATGAAAAGTATTTTTTTGAGTTTTTCCCTGAGATGGATGAAGGTCCTGTTTCTTATGAAAGCCATTATGAAGGCTTATTATTAACAGTGAGTGATGGTGGTTGGAGAATAGCTGAATTTTTATATAATAATATTCCTGAGGAGCTGTTGCAGCCAGAGAAAGAGCAAACTCACTCAACAAGCAAAGATCATATAAACTACTTTCAGAAAAAAATAGTCCAATCATCTTTGCAAGTTGGCTTATGCTTGAATCCATTAGAGTTTTTAATCAAATATGGCAGGTTTTGCTCGACTTTATAAAACAGTAAGTGAACAATCCAATAAAAAAATGAATGGTTATTCTTTAATATCTAAAATATCCTTTAACCTTTCTAAATCAAAACCAGTGATAACTTCTTCTCCAATTACGATTGTTGGGGTAGAAAATGATTGATATTTATTTATTAAATCATTTCTAGCTTTTTCGTCTTTTTTAATATCTTTTGCTGTATAAGAAAAGCCGTATTCACTTAAGAATCTTTTCGTTATTTCGCAAGGCGGACAATCTGGCTGTGTATAAATGGTAATTTCTTTCATTAAGGCTCCCTCACTTTCATTTCTATATTAGTGTAAATGGTCAGTGAATTTCAATCAATTATTCTCGATGCAATCATGATGATAAGACTGTTTTCCATTCATATCTTATTCCAGAGGTTCTCAAAAGTAAAAAAACGAGAAAAAAAATATTTTTTTCTTGTACAATTGGGTTACATTAATTTATGCTGTTAATATTGGTATGCAAGGGAATGGAATTGAAATTTCTGAATTTAATCATTTAGGATAGAAACATGCCAAAAGAGAAACCTAAATATAATGTTTAAGGTTTTTGTGAAAGGAGAGGGAGCATGTCACAGCTTCAAGGGATATTAACACGTTTAAAAAACTTACAGGAACAATCTACAGGCGGAGAGCCGATGCAACGTTTTTTCGAGGTGAACGGCGAGAGAAAATGTCAGGTAACGTACCAGCCAAAAAGTGAAATGTTTGAGTTAGAAGTCTATAATGATAAGGAAAAACCTAAAAGGTATCAATTTGATAATATTGATATGATTACGATAGAAATTTTTGATCTAATTCAATAAACCATTTAGAAGGGAGCCAATTACGGTTCCCTTTTTTGGCCGATAGGAAAGTATAACTTTCCTATTAGGCATAAGAGCAACTACGCCTCTGTCTTCGCCCTTTGGGGCTCGCCAATCGGCGAGTTTTCTAATACATTTAAATCTTTCCAATAGTTAATTATAGTAATGAGGTGATGAAATGATGCTTCCGACTGTAAAGTGTCCTAAGTGTTTAACGGAATCTGAAATAACTTCCGTTTTAACGGCTCAATCGAACCAAAATGTCATTTATACATGCTCACGTTGTCAATACGAGGTTAAGGACATTCATACTAGTAAAGGATGATTAATCCTAATGATTTTAGGAGGACGTTACTTTTTAGGAGCAACTAAATGAAAACTGTGTTAAACTAAAATAGATAGATAATAATAATTTTTGAGGAGTTTCGGCGATGATCAGTCTTCACAGCGGGGAGTTTTTAGAAAAGAATATCCGAAATTTTATGATACCATCAGAACGGGTAGCACATGTTCAAATTGGCAATAATTTAGAGCATGCTCTTTTAGTGTTAACAAAAAGCGGCTACACGGCCATTCCTGTACTTGATCCGTATTATAAACTTCATGGCTTAATAAGTACCCCGTTAATCATGGACTCAATTCTAGGCCTTGAGAGAATTGAATTTGAACAGCTGGAAAAAAAGCGCGTAGAAGAAGTAATGAATCGGAAAATTCCAAGACTAAACATTAATTCATCCATCCAGGATTCAGTTGCTTTATTAATTGACAATCCATTCCTTTGCATTGAGAATGAAGATGGTTTTTTTGAAGGAATATTTACACGAAGAACCGTAATGATAGAGTTAAATAAACAAATTCGCAAAATGAATAAAAACTAATGCTCCCTTTCAAGGGAGCTTGATTTTTTTATTAGATAAGCACGTATACTAATTTAATTACGAGGAGCGAAACGATTTTAGGAGGAAAATGGCTTGGAACAGGTAATGGAAAAATCATTTATACATAAAGATAAAAAACAAACAAGACGTCCTTTAGTGCTAGCTTCGGTGATGCTAGCTATGTTTATGGGGGCGATAGAGGCTACAATTGTTTCTACTGCAATGCCAGTGATCGTAGGGGATTTAGGCGGATTTTCTTTATATAGCTGGGTGTTTTCTGCTTATTTGCTGATGAATGCAGTGACTGTACTTATTTATGGGAAGCTATCTGATTTATTTGGAAGAAAACCGATTTTAATTATTGGGATTGTCATTTTTTTAATTGGCTCGATATTATGTGGATTTGCACAATCCATGAAAATGCTCATCATCTTTAGATTAATTCAGGGCATTGGAGCAGGGGCTGTTATGCCGATTGCTACAACCATTGTCGGTGATATTTATACGAAGGAAGAGAGAGCCAAAATTCAAGGATATTTATCAAGTGTATGGGGGATATCTGCCATTATGGGCCCAGCAGTCGGCGGAATTTTAGTCGAATATGTAAGCTGGCATTATGTATTTTGGATTAATATCCCTCTTGGTATTTTGGCCATTATCGGAATATCGAAATTTCTTCATGAAAACATAGAAAAGAAAAAGCCTCAGATAGATTATATAGGTGCACTGCTTCTGACGGTTTCTATTTCATCGTTAATGATTGTCTTAGTGGAGGGAGGAGTTAATTGGGCCTGGACCTCATCAAAGGCCATTAGCTTGATAGGCATTAGCTTGCTAGCTTTCCTATTATTTGTTTTTCAGGAAAAAAGAACGCCGGAACCGATGATGCCTTTTAGCATTTGGAAAGAACGCTCAATCCTTATCGCTAACTTAGCTTCCTTAACGACAGGAGTTATCCTAATAGGAATATCGAGCTTTCTGCCAGCATTTGTTCAAGGTGTGATGGAGCGCTCGCCAATAGTTGCTGGATTTACGCTAACAACTATGTCAATTGGCTGGCCGATTGCCTCATGGTCAGCAGGTCGATTATTGTTAAAAATCGGGTTTAGAAGCACGTCAATTATTGGTGGTTTATCTCTCATTTTAGGATGTATAGTGTTTGCTACTCTTTCCCCCGAGGCAGGACCGCTTTGGGCCGCATGCGGATCTTTTCTTGTAGGTGTTGGAATGGGGCTAACCTTAACAACCTTTATTGTTTCAATTCAGAGTACAGTCAGCTGGCATCAAAGAGGCATTGCAACAGCTGCCAATATGTTTATGAGAAATTTAGGAAATACAATTGGGGCAGCCTTGCTTGGCGGAATATTAAATAATCGAATTATGTATTACTTTCAAGAAAAAGGGCATGGTGCTGGAGAAGATTTATCGATTGATTCAACGAATATTCTTTTGAATGAAGAGGAAAGAAATAAACTTGCAGATGGATTAAAAGCATTGCTTCAAGATGGCCTTACTTTTTCTTTACAAACGGTTTATTATACAGTGCTAATTTTTGCTGTAATCAGCTTTATCCTTGTTATGTTACTGCCAAAGAAAGAACCAGGCTCTGCAAAGTAATTGCAGGGTCTTTTTGTAATAAAACCGATTTTTCACCAACAATGAAACTTTAAACTTTTTAGGTTATAGTAGAAGAAAAAAGAACGGAGTGAACATATGTCATCACTTTCTGAGTTTCACTTTCTTTCGGTCCTTGCTCAGGAAATGAATATGAGGAAGGCAGCTGAGAGATTATTTGTTTCACAGCCTGCTTTATCTCAGCGCTTGCAAACGATTGAGAAAGAGTGGGGAGAAAAATTATTTGTCCGTTCTCAAAAGGGATTATCTTTAACACCTGCTGGGGAACTTGTCATAAAATTTATTAATGAGGTTATTGTGAAAGAGGAAAAGGTGAGGGAATCCATCCATGCGCTTAATGCAGAAGTTCATGGAACTTTGAAGATAGCTGTTGCCTCTATAGTTGGGCAAAATTGGCTTCCGCAAGTATTAAAGAAATTCGTAACCCGCTACCCTCAAGCAAAGGTTTCTCTATTGACCGGCTGGAGCAGTGAAATATTAAAATCAATTTATGAAGATCAAGTACATATTGGAATTATACGGGGCACACCAGATTGGAAGGGAATAAAAATTCATCTTTTTAAGGACCCTCTTTATTTGGTCGACACTGAAATTACATCACCTGAACAGATTTTAAATACAGATCGCCCATTTATTCAGTTTAAAAGTGATTCTAATTACTTTCAGGAAATTCAAGATTGGTGGCTTCGGACTTTCAAGACAGCCCCAAAAAGAACGATCGTAGTTGATCAAATTGAAACATGTAAACAAATGACATTCAACGGGATCGGTTATGCGATTTTGCCTGCAATTACTTNNAGAAAAACATATTTAAAGTACCGTTGTTGGATGAGCATGGCCTTCCCTTAAAAAGGGATACATGGCTGCTTGGCTATGAATCTGCTTTCCAGCTTAAGCAGGTACAGGCCTTTGTTGAATTAATAAAGGAATTTATAGAAGAGGAAGGAAATGAAGACAGAAGCAGTGAGTAAAAGGGTTAGGATGAGCATTTTGTTTTATTCCGAATGATAACTTTGTTAAAATTGATATTGAAACAATATTCCGACAGCCAATAAATTATTGATTAAATTCTGTAAAAAGAGGGTAAAAATTGTAATGGGTTTATATCAAATAAATTTATTTAATATACAATAATAGGTATTTAATTAAATTAATTACAATTTGATATTGACCTCAAATCATTACTCATCTATACTTGTAATTGTGAATAAAAGCATAAATGAGAAACTAATTAATCTATTCTCATTTAATACTTTAATGGAGGGATTACATATGCCTGAACGTATGGTAGGTAAACAAGCACCTAGATTTGAAATGGATGCAGTTTTAGCAAACAAAGAATTTGGAAAAGTAAGCCTTGAAGAAAATATGAAAAATGATAAGTGGACAGTTCTTTTCTTCTATCCAATGGATTTCACTTTCGTATGTCCAACAGAAATCACAGCATTATCAGATCGTTATGATGAGTTCGAAGATTTAGATGCGGAAGTAATTGGAGTGTCTACAGATACNNCACTTAGCTTGGATCAATACTGATCGCAAGAACAACGGCCTAGGTGATTTGAAATATCCATTAGCTGCTGATACAAATCATGTTGTTTCACGCGATTATGGAGTATTAATTGAAGAAGAAGGAATCGCCCTTCGCGGATTATATATTATTAGCCCAGAGGGTGAATTAATGTATTCTGTTGTTAACCATAACAACATAGGCCGTGATGTGGATGAAACTCTTCGTGTTCTTCAAGCACTTCAAACTGGCGGACTTTGCCCAGCTAACTGGAAGCCAGGACAAAGTACACTAAATGTATAATTAAGAATTTTAATGAAAAGGCCTAACTTGATTGTTAGGTCTTTTCTTAAAGTATGATTCGATATGAGGGGGATAAACAATGAAATTACGTGAGCAAATGCCTGAGTTAACAGGTGCAACTGAATGGTTAAATGGAGAGGTAACGAAGGCTCAGCTTGTAGGTGAAAAGCCAACATTAATTCATTTTTGGTCTGTTAGCTGTCATCTTTGTAAAGAAGCAATGCCGCATGTTAATAAATTTAGGGATGATTATAAGGATCAATTAAATGTTGTTGCTGTTCATATGCCTCGTTCTGAGGATGATTTGGATTTAGAATTAATCAAAAAAACAGCAGCAGAGCATGAAATTGTACAGCCAATTTATGTAGATAGTGAGCATAAATTAAATGAGGCATTCGAAAATCAATACGTGCCAGCCTATTATGTATTTGATAAAGATGGAAACTTGCGTCATTTCCAAGCAGGCGGAAGCGGAATGAAAATGCTAGAGAAGCGTGTCAATCGAGTATTAGATGAAATGAATAAAGCAGAATAGTGTGAATGAACCAGGCTAAAGCTTGGTTCTTTTTTTTGAGTAAGTCCATATAGCATGAAAGGTAGTTTAAATTACATGCATATTTAAGGGTTTCGAACAGCACTTGACTAATTTCCACAGATAATAATACAATAGATAAATTATAGCAATATGTGTGTGTGACAAAATAATCGAAAATGACTGTTAATACCATGGAGGAATGATTGGTGAAGAAGGAATTTGCTGTGATTGGACTTGGACGTTTCGGTGGAAGCATTTGCCGGGCATTGGCAGAGGAAGGCATGGAAGTCATGGCAATAGATGTGAATGAAGATCGCGTAAATGAATTTTCAATGATCGCATCACATGCAGTAGTTGGAGATACTACAGATGAATCAGTTATTAAAAGTCTTGGTATTCGAAACTTTGATCATGTCATCGTAGCCATTGGTGATAATATACAGGCAAGTATTTTAACAACGTTAATTTTAAAAGAGCTGGGAGTAACAAAAATTACGGTTAAAGCCCAAAATGATTATCATGAGAAAGTATTAAGAAAAATTGGTGCAGATCATGTTGTCCATCCTGAGCGTGATATGGGCAGACGTATAGCCCACAACATCGTCTCCAATAATGTTCTCGACTATTTGGAGCTATCAGATGAACATAGTATTGTTGAAATTGTAGCAAATGAAAAGCTTAGCGGCCATACTCTAATTGATTTAGATATACGTGCAAAATATGGAATTAACATTGTTGCAATAAAGCGAAAGAATGATATCATCGTTTCCCCGTTATCACATGAGGCTATTCAGCTAAATGACATATTAATTGTTATTGGAGCAGATGTTGATATTAATCGCTTTGAGAAAAAAGTAATGAGCTAGGAGCTTTGTTTAATCGTAAAAGGGGCTGTAATTCATATAGTGAATTACAGCCCCTTTTGTATTATACTTCCATAATAATCGGCAAAATCATTGGACGGCGTTTTGTTTTTTCATATAGGAAAGGTGCCAGTGTGTCAGTTATTTCGTTTTTGATTTCTGACCATTGAGTCGTTTTCCGTTCCATTACTTTGTTCAAGTGTTTAGTAATTAATGATTGAGCATCATTAATAAGATCACCTGATTCTCTCATATAGACGAAACCGCGTGAAATGAGGTCAGGGCCTGCAGAGATTTTGAAATCCTTCATATTAATGCTGACAACAACAACTACTAATCCTTCCTCAGAAAGAATTCGTCGATCGCGCAGTACGATATTTCCGATATCACCAATTCCGTTTCCATCAATGTAAACGGAGCCTGAAGGAATTTTCCCAGCAATTTGTGCTGAATCTTCACTTAAGGCAAGTACTTCTCCATTATCCATAATAAAGCAGTTTTCATCCATCACACCACAATCTACAGCAAGTTTCGCATGCATTTTTTGCATTCTATATTCACCGTGGATTGGCATAAAGAATTTTGGCTTCATTAGTCGCAGCATTAGCTTTTGCTCTTCTTGACCTCCGTGACCAGAAGTATGGACATTGGAAAGCTTACCGTAAACAACATCTGCCCCAGCACGAGAGAGCATATCAATTGTTCTGCTTACACTAATCGTATTTCCTGGGATTGGTGATGATGAGAAAACAACCGTGTCGCCAGGATTGATTTGAATTTGTCTATGTGTTCCGTTAGCAATTCTGGATAAAGCGGCCATAGGTTCCCCTTGGCTGCCTGTGCATAAAATCGTGACTTGGTTGGAAGGCAAGCGATTAATTTGTTGGGCATCAATAAATGTATCCTTTGGGGCCTGAATATATCCTAGCTCTTGGCCAATATTAATGGCAGCTTCCATACTGCGACCAAAAACAGCAATCTTTCTGCCGTTTAATACTGCAGCTTCCGTTACTTGCTGTAGTCGGTGAATATTAGAGGCAAAAGTAGCAAAGATTACTCGGCCCTCAACTTTGCGAAATATATCATGAATGCTTTCGCCAACACGGCGTTCTGACATTGTAAAATCTTGTATTTCACTATTCGTACTATCAGATAGTAGGCATAGTACCCCTTCTTTACCGATTTCTGCCATTTTAGTTAAATTTGCTGGCTCTCCTACTGGCGTAAAATCAAACTTAAAATCACCTGTATGAACGATTTGCCCTGGTGGTGTTTTTACGACAATTCCATAAGAATCGGGAATACTATGGGTTGTTCGAAAAAATGTAACGGACGTTTTTCTAAACTTTATGACATCATCTTCTTTGATTTCATGCATTTTTGTTTGTCGAAGTAATCCGTGCTCTTCTAATTTATTGCGAAGTAAACCAAGTGCTAGTTTGCCGCCATAAATAGGAATGTTTACTTCTCTTAATAAATAGGGGATTCCGCCAATATGGTCTTCATGTCCGTGCGTAATAAAAAGACCTTTAATTTTGTCTTCATTTTTTACTAAATACGTATAATCAGGTATAACATAATCAATCCCTAGGAGTTCATCTTCAGGAAATTTAATTCCTGCATCAATTAAGATGATTTCATCCTGAAAT
>NZ_JBALOZ010000397.1:0-2001 GCF_036965125.1 Bacillus sp. JJ1503 | reverse complement strand
CCGTCATTGTCTTTGTGTTGCCCTAAAATGTAGAAATGAAGTTTATTGTATGGATCGATGTACTCACTGACAACAGTGTCTTTGCCAATAGAACCATCGAATTGCCCGGAGACCAAACTTGCCCCATTCCCAGCTTTGAATAAAGCATCAAGAGTTTGACGGGGGTCACCTTTGCCAACCATAGCTGTTGTGCCGTCAGGTCTTGTAAAGTCCTTCAGATTGATATCTTCGGGATGTGAATCAACTACCCAAATGAACGGGGAAGTCTCCGCATTTTTCGTTTTGGCAATCAATACACCGGAGTCGGCTGCAAAGGAATCCGCACCAAAACGGTCTACCACTTCAAGGGTGTAGTTATTGAACAATCTATTGCCTATTATATCGTTACGCCAGTCACCGGAAAGGTAATTGGTTGGTGTTAAATCGTCCATGCTGATGTTGATGCCGTGGAGTCCGGTTCGGCCGAATTGACTGCCAATTGGTGCTTGACGCGCGACAATATCCGCAAACACCGGTCCAGATTCTTTTAAGTCATCACGGTTTAGCTGCAGGACTTCATCATCGGATACAAATCCCTGTTTCATCTTATTACGAAGCATATGTGGTGCCGATAAAGAAGCACCAAGGGTAGATGGAATCATCCAGCGAGTGTGCGTCCCACCGGGGCCATTGAATGATCCACGGCTCATCGTTTCCCAATAACCCGAATAGGTTCTAGGGTCAAGAGCCGCATTATTGTAGTTATCGCCAAGACCGCGGAGATGGCCAAATTCGTGAGCGAATGTGCCCATGCCATCACTTTCGCCTTGAATAGAAACACGAATTGTTTTGCCATTGATCCTTGCACTAGATGCGGCGGACCAAATAGCTTTGGCTGCGTACCAGGAAGACCATGGTACGTAACGAGTTTTTGCCCAGTTTGGCATGTTTTCAAATCCAGGCATATCCTTCGGCGGCCCAAATTCATCAGTCACCGAGTCTTGATTCAAAAACATCATTTCGCCGAGTTCCTGCCATACAGTTGATTCATCATAGCCAGCATGAACGATAAACGCAAAGTCATATTCCTTTCCAGAGGCGGTTATGTCATCTGTTGCTGCATTTACGCCATCTGTGAAAAGGTTTCCTCTTTGATAATTCGATGGCAGGAAACCAGTATTATGACTGTTCTCAAGCCCATACTGAAATTCGTTTTTATCCAAACGGTACGGACCATAAGAATCAAGTGATACGCCCCATTTTCCATAAGAGTTCTCTTTCCAAAAACCATCGATTGTCTGATAGTTGTTGAGTGCACTTGGGACATTCAAGAAATTCTTCCACCATTCCCCAAGTTGTTCACGAGGAACAGCGTTGACTTGCGGATTACCGACGAGCTCTGAACCCTTGGGTTTGGTCAGGATAAAATCCTGATCCGGAAAGTCAACCAAAATCAAGGCCCCTCTAAGTTCGGTTTCCGGCTTAATATTCGTTGTATTCCAGTCAATACCCGGGACCTGATTATAATCATTCCACGTCATATTCTCCGGGTTCACCCATGACTGGGGATCCACTGGGCCGGGCATTGTATCCAGCCCTGGTTCCGCAGCAAAAGTGGCTGTTGAAGACATCGCAAGCAATATAGTGGTCGTTAATGCAGCAATCTTACCTCTAAGCTTCAAAGTGATTCTCCTCCCTCTTGGAACATTCCCTACTTTATGTAGGTTTTTGTTTTCAAACTCCCCTTGTTGATTACGCTATGTCATCATTTCTTTATCGTTATTAGCCCCATTAACGCCCCCTTTCACAGCTTAATGCCTTACCTGGGTTTATTCCCCCTCAAAGCCATAAACCATATAGCCATAAATCGGACAACACATGCAAAAAATGCCAACCCCTTCATGAAATCTACTATTTTGTTAGCTTGGCAATTGCAAAAAAAGAATCTTCCATCGGAAGTTTACTAAGCGCGTAAATATGATGATTTCTCTATAAAATATTTAATAGATTCTTTTAAACCTT
>NZ_JBALOZ010000396.1:4850-5198 GCF_036965125.1 Bacillus sp. JJ1503 | reverse complement strand
TAGATCTACTATACAATTGCCAGATCTATTTTGCTAAAAAAACGATTACTTTAAGCTTCATATTAGTTTAGTATTCTAATAGGGAAAAAATTTTATAATATGATTATTCGAAAAACGAGTAGGAGGAATACAGATGCAAACTTTAGAGAAAATCAGTAATCGATTTTGGTATCAAACACCTGTTTCAGAGACTGATCGGCCAATTTTAGGCGTGGTCATTGGGGATAAACGGTCTTTAATGATAGACTCTGGAAATTCAGAAGCACATGCGAAGTATTTTCTTAGCGAGTTAGAAAAGAATCATATCCCTCAGCCAAGTTTAGTAGTGCTTACACATTGGCATTGGGA
>NZ_JBALOZ010000396.1:0-4779 GCF_036965125.1 Bacillus sp. JJ1503 | reverse complement strand
GAAAGGGATATTAAAATAACCCTTCCGGAATTAACTTTTGAAAAAAGAATGGTCATTGACCTAGGCGAAGTCACTTGTCAAATTGAGCATGTTGGCGGCGATCATGCTCAAGACTCTGTCATTGTCTATATAAAAGAAGAAAAAATATTGTTTTTGGGGGATGCGATTTACGCTAATCTTTATGCTAGTAAAAGAAAAATGACAGTAAAACGGACACTTCAGCTTTTAGACAAAATTGACCAATTTGATGCAGAAACTTACATCCTTTCTCATTGGAAGCCAGTATCGAAACACGAATATCAGCAAGAGGCCAAATTGTTAAGGAATATAGCCCATTTAACTGAACAATTCGAAGGGCGATATGATGATATAAAAAATGCCTATCAATCGATTGTCAATCGAGACTTGAATGAGGATGAGCTTGAGACTTTGGATTACTTTGTAAATGGATTTGAACTTGGAAAGTAACTAACGCAAAAAAGAACGGATCTTGAACTTTATGTTAATTAGAGGAGTGGATAGAAGGAGCTGCCTGACTAGATAAGCTATTTGCAAGAAACGAGCCTAATCTGCATAATTACAGTTTAGGCTCTTTTTCTCATTTAACAACACTTCCCTTTGTAAACCCTCTTTCTTCCCCAAATGAAAGTTCGATCACTTCCGTCTTTGAATAATCCTTCAATAATTCTACTAAAACTTTACCGGTATCCATTATATACCCGAAATAGGGAAACTTTTTGTCAGCTGAGTGTAAGAGTCTAAGTTTGTTGCGGTCTTTTCGGTTGGAAAGTTATGACTTGGGATAACATATTTCACATCTAATAAATGTTGAACAGCATAGGCAGCCTCTTTCGGTCCCATTGTAAGTTGACCAGCTGAAGAGAGGATGGCGATATCAGGCTGATAGAAATCTTGTATCAGCTTCATATCAAGCATTAAGCCCGTATCACCTGAATGGTAAATCGTATAATCATCTTTAAAGTTAATAATATAGCCAGCGGATACCCCAGCATAGACAGGTAATCCCTCCGTATCCGCAATGCATAGCCTGAACCATTGTTACATGAAAATCATTTAGGGGGACGCTCCCGCAGATATTAATAGGAAAAACACTTTTCATGCCCTGTTGAAGGAGAATCATCGCAAAATCATATTGTGCAATGATCTTAATATTTGGTTTAAATTGAACTAATTTTGACAAACCACTCGAATGTCAATATGTCCAAGAGTCAAAAAACTGCATCTATTGATTTGTAAAAATCAGCATGATCTAATTCCTTAGCAAAACTAGGATTCAAATAGAAAAATAGATCAATCAAATAATTCTTTCCCAATTTGCTTTTCAATACATACATTGCATGACCTAAACGCCATATTTTCATATATAACCTCATGTAAAGCGATTATTATTTTCTAAGGTTAAACTTATGATGCCGGAGAGATTTTGATGTATCCTTTGCTCCATTCTCCGTGAACAGAATGGGATAGGAACTGAAATAATTAATGGTAAATATTGAAAAGTATTTAATCTTCTTCTTAAATTAAATGGTAAAATCAAATCTGATGGAGGGATTAAATGAAAAAGGATATATTTGTAGTCGGCGCCGTGATTATACTTAATGGAAAAATTTTATGTGCACAAAGAGGAGCAAATAGAATTTTACCGTACAAATGGGAGTTTCCCGGAGGCAAGATAGAAGTCGGTGAAACACCGCAGGAAGCACTAAAACGGGAAATTAAGGAGGAAATGCATTGCCAAATTGAAATTGGCGGGCAAATTGATCATACGGTCTATGAGTATGATTTTGGTATCGTTCATTTATCGACTTTTGCCTGCAAACTGAAAGAAGGGGAGCCGCGACTCACTGAACATAAGGAGATCAGATGGGTAGAGCCAAATGAACTGAGTACACTAGATTGGGCTCCGGCTGATATTCCGTCGGTGAAAAAATTAGTAGAAATGAATTTTCCCACTAACTAACGGGCTGTGTGGACAGAACCAATCATATAACAATGCAATTTTTACAAATAACGCTTGGGTGAAATGAAATCCAAGCGTTTACTTATGGGGTTTTATCAATTGTTTTTTTCTTTGATTGTAAATATATTTGTGTTACGATTCCGGAATAATACACGGAAAAAATCATAGCGAAGTAAAGGATTAATCGGGGAAAATAGAATTCTTCCTTACCCGTAAACTCCATATAATTGAAGGAATTACAAAAAAAGCCAAGGCCACTAATAAGGATAATCTCTTAATAGAATTTTGGTGATAAAAAAAGGCCAAGAAAACATTCACGCAAATTAAATAAGGAAAGCATTCTGTTCAACACAGAACACTTTCCTATTAGAGAGTTGTATAATCAACCAATGAAATGGTAACTTTATTCAATTATTTAGCTTCTGGTTTCTCTTTTCCCATAGAGTCAAATAATTGTGTGGATGATAAGGCATTGAATGGTAAAGATATATTATGTTTAACACCCTGGTTGTAAGATGCAATTAAGTCTTTAATTAGAACGGCTAAGGCAGTGTCTGCTGTCCATTCAGAAACATCGCTCCAATTTCTAGCTACCCAACTATCACCAGTACTTACTTTTAATAAGTTTAATACCTCTTCTTCAGGTAAGTTATAGTGTTTTCCTAATTTAAGTCCTTCAGCTAGAGCATTCATGTTAATACCTAGAATCATATTATTAANNGTATTAGATCCAATCGCATCAAAATAGGCCTTAAAAGATTTCACGATTGTCTCGGAACCAGCTGTCATAATCGATAATGTTCCAGCTTGAGCACCTGAAGCACCACCGCTTACCGCAGCGCTAATTAATTTCAAATCACTTTCTTCTTCGACTTTTTTGCCTAATTGATTCATTGTTTCAGGGTCAAGAGTACTCATAACAATAATTGTTTTATTTTTAGGTTGGGCAGATAAGATAGCATTCTCACCAAAAATAATATCAACATTTTGGGCATAGTCACGAACCATTGAGATAATCGCTTCGTCCGCTTGTTCCGCCACTTCTTTTAAAGTTTCTACCATTGTTATTCCAGCAGCACTTGCTTTTTCATAGACACCTTTAAAAGCATCATAACCGATTACTTCAAAACCAGCTTTCTTTAAATTAACTGCGATCGGGAAGCCCATTGTTCCTAATCCTACAAATCCAATTTTTTTACTCATGATTTTTCCTCCTAGATGATATTTTGTAAAATCTATTACAAAAAGTACTTTAGAATAAAGTGCTTGATGTATCGTAAGTTGAATCATTCAAAAAAAGTCTAAGGAACTTGCTAGATTTACATCATTAAGCTAAACCTAAGACCACCATGACAACAATAACGGCCATTGCGATCCAGTGGGTAACACTTATACTGATAAATCCATTTTTGAAGGTGTCTTTCATCGTTAGTCCCGTTATATTGTTAAATATAATCAAGAATCCAGAATAAGGAACAATTGATAGAGCTCCAGATCCGATTGCGATTGCGCGGTGAACCGTTTCCGTATCTAGTCCCATTTCTAAATAGATAGGGGCAAAATTCGCAACAGAAATGCCAATTGCTCCAACAGCTGAAGCAGTAATACCACCTATAAGACCTGTACCAATCATTAATGAAAGTACTGGGGGTCCAGGAATAGATTGAATCAATTGAAAGACACCCTTAAACGCAGGAACACTTGTAGCAATGCTACCAAATGCAATTGTACTGCCAGTTGTAATTGTTGATGATAACGATTCGTTAGTACCTTGATTTAACACTTCTTTTTGCTGTTCAATTTGTTTACGGAATAATATAGCACTCAATACGATCGTAACAATTAATGCGACAATAATGATATTACTCACAGAACTAAATATTAAGATGATGCCTAGTAACACGATGATAGGCAGTAAACTAATAATAAATGGTGGAAGCTCACTCTCAGTTGCCGTATTACTGCTTTCAACCTTCTCATCTGCATGAAATGTCTCGTTCTTACGCAAGCTTTTGGACAGCGAGAATTTCATAAATACTAATATGAAGACTATTNNCCGATAACCGGCGCAGCAGTTAATGTAGTGCCCAAAGCCGTTGAAGGCACAATATTGTGTAAAGAAGGCGCCCCAGGCAACATTGTCATAGTAAACGTTGAAGTCCCGCCAAACACAGGAATGGTGACTAATTTCCACGAAATATCAAGTTGTCTGAAGATCGGTTTAGCCATTGGGATTAATGCGAATATTATTACGAATACATTAATACCACCGTAAGTAAGAATGGCAGAAATAATAAATAATGCTACCAATGCGTTGTACGGGTTCTTGGTTCCTACCACCGACAATACTTTATTTGCAATTGAAATCGTTGCCCCACTTTTATCCATGTATTTCGCTAATACAGAACCTAATAAGAATATAGCGAAATTGGATGCAACAAACCCAGCTAGTGCCGTCATATAAGAATTTTCTTTGCCAAATACGGTCTCTAGTATAGGTACATTGTTAAACAGCAATACGACAATTGTCGCTATGGGTGCAGCAATGATGATACTGAACTTTTTAATAATAAAGAGAATAATTGTTAAAATACCTAACAATATTCCACTTATACCCAATATATCCATTCTAATTTTTCCCCTTTATTCTAGTTGTTATGGATATTATGTAAGCAACTATTATTCTGAATAATTCACATTACATCCTTTGTTTTAAAATTAACTAGAAATCTTTACCGTGATCGATATTAAACCTATACAAAACTTACAACTCAATTTAATAACGCTCGAAATAATAA
>NZ_JBALOZ010000395.1:0-3398 GCF_036965125.1 Bacillus sp. JJ1503 | reverse complement strand
CTTTCTTAATAAGACTTGTATTGTTAATATAAAAAAGTATTTTTTGTTAGGAGGTTCGACTGAATTATGTTCTTGGAGATATTTACCTCATACGAAAATCTAAAGGCAATTGTGATATCTATCGGGATTTTTTTGCTATTTCTTCTTTTTAGGAAAATTTTCGTAAAATACGTTTTTGCATTTTTGGTAAGGATAGGGAGAATAGCGCCTGGTGAATTTTTATCCCAAATTCTTATAGCCTTTGAAAAACCTGCTCAGTGGCTATTTATTATTACAGGGCTTTACTTTTCTGTGCAGTATTTTCCTTATTTCAATCATGCAAATCCATTATTTTTAAAAATTATCAGATCATCGATTATATTGATTATTAGCTGGGGGTTGCTTAATCTTTCTTCGTCCTCTTCATTGCTTTTTAAAAAGATAAATGCCTCTAAATATAATATTGAATTTGATGAAATTCTGATTCCATTTTTATCTAAGGCATTGCAATTTTTGATTGTGGCGATCAGTATAAGCGTGATTGCCCAGGAGTTTAATTACGATGTCAATGGCTTTGTTGCGGGGTTAGGCTTAGGTGGATTAGCCTTTGCATTAGCTGCAAAGGATGCGATCGGTAATTTATTCGGCGGGATCATAATTATTACGGAAAAACCTTTTTCAATAGGTGATTGGATTAAGACAAACAGTGTGGAAGGAATTGTAGAGGATATAAGCTTTAGAAGTACAAAGGTACGGACCTTTGCTCAGGCGCTTGTGACTGTTCCGAATGCTACTTTGGCGAATGAGGCAATTATGAACTGGAGCAAAGCAGGGAAGAGGCAGATTACCTTTAATTTAAAGCTGCCACAGGATACTTCACAGGAAAAATTAAAATCTGTTGTCAAGCAAATTGAAAACTACCTAAAAAATAACCCGGATATTCATCAGGACACAATCTACGTTACCTTTGACCAATATAAGGAAATGGAGATCTTTATAAACTTTTTTACAGTTACAGTTGAATGGGGAGAGTATTTAAAGATCAAAGAAGTGTTCAATTACAAAATCATGGACATTCTCGAACAAGAGAAATCATTGGCGGAGAGCCAGGCATAAATGGGAAAAAGTCTGTTTCATTTAGAAGCAGACTTTTTCAATATATCTATTTTTGGTTAGCAGTCAAAAATACTTCCTGTGCCGCTTTTATCCCAGCTCCTGGTTCAAAGGAGTAAGAGAAGTCTTGTAATGCGGCCTCCATTAAGGAAACGGCTTGGAGAACATCACTTGGGAAGCAATAGCCCATATGGCCGAACCTGAAAATTTCTCCTTGCAGGTGTCCAAGCCCGCCAGCAAAATCTAAATGGTACTTTTGCTTTAGGTGCTTAAGAAACTGTGCCAGATCCAGACCTTCAGGGGTGCGGATCGCCGTAATGGTTGGTGATGCATATTCATCGCTCGTTAATAGCTCTATGTTTAGCGCCTTCATGGCTTCACGAACCATATTTTTCATAAGCTCATGTCTGGCAACGGTTTGTGCAAATCCTCCTTCTTCTTCGATAAGGTCACAGACAGCAGCTAATCCATAAATAAGAGTAACCGCAGGAGTGTTAGGTGTCATGCCTTTTGCTGCCCAATCGCGATAGCTCAGCAAATTTAAGTAATATGCTGGGGTTTTATTATTCTCGATAACTTTCCAAGCTCTGTCGCTGACGCTTAAGAGAGCCAGTCCAGGCGGCAGCATCATTGCTTTTTGAGAACCTGTTACGAGTATATCAATGCCCCATTTATCCATTTCCGCGGGTGCTCCGCCAATACAGCTAACCCCATCAACGATAAAAAGTGCATCTGAATGTGTACGAACAGCAGTCGCTAGCTTTTCGATTGGGTTCAAAATACCTGTTGATGTTTCGTTGTATGTAGCAAAAACAGCTTTCACATCTTTCAAGGGCTTTAGGAATTCCGCTAGATCTTCCTCTGTACAAGCCTGGCCCCATTCTTTTTCAAGCTTATGCACATTAAATCCGTATTTTTCACAAATCGAAACGAAGTAGTCCCCGAATGCCCCAACTGTAATAACAACAACGTTTTCTCCAGCCGAGACCGTGTTAACTGCCGCAGCCTCTAAAGCAGCAGTACCGCCAGACGGCAGCAGAAAAATATCTTGTTCCGTACCAAAAACTGTCTTCACACGATTGGTTGTTGTACGATATAACTGAACAAACTCTTCACTACGATGGCTAATGATATCTTCAGCCATGGCTAGTTGAACTTTTTTTGGAATAGGTGTAGGTCCTGGGTGCCTTAAAATGTTTTTATACATAATTTTCCCTCCAGTAAAGATTATTTATTGAGTATTTTAGCCTAAAGGCGCGAGGTTAACCACTATTATGATTACCTCTATTAAAGCTTATATTGTTACCATATTTCTAATTTTCTAATTATAATAGTACCATATTGGTAAAAGTTAGTTAAGGTTAAGAAATTTATTTAATAAAACAGGAGGGGTCTAATGGCTACAATAGATTTGCAGAAAAAAAGTGTAAAGATTGTGTTAGAAAAGAAGAATTTAACAACGGTAACCGCGCGAGTTGGTTTAGTTCTAGACATCACCGGATCAATGAGAACATTGTATAAAAATGGAACAGTGCAGAAGGTGGTTGAACGAATATTAGCGATTGCCTCACAGTTTGATGATGACGGAATGCTGGATGTTTGGGTGTATGATAATGAATTCTCAAGATTAAAGCCGGTAACGGAACGAGATTTTGATGGGTATGTTAATCGAATTATTTTGGAAAATGACTTGATCCATAAATTTGGCCGAAATGACGAACCTCCTGTTATGAAGGATGTAATAAAAAAATATATCGATGAAGAACCGAGCATGGATCCAGCCTTTATTGTCTTTATTAATGATGGCGGCTGTAAGAAAACGATCAAGCCCATTATTGAAAGCTCTGCAAAACATCCGGTATTCTGGCAGTTTGTTGGGATAGGAAATGGGAATTTTGACTTTCTAAAGCAAATTGATTCAATGGAAGGCCGTATTGTGGATAACGCTAATTTCCTGCATATTGAGGAAATTGATAAAATGTCTGATGATCAACTCTATTATTCACTATTAAATGAGTTTCCAAGCTGGCTGAAGGAAGCGAAGGAAAAAGGTATTTTGGTAGATAATCGCACAGAGCCGCAGTTAAATGAGCCAGTGCAAAAAGAGCCAGAAAAGAAGGGGTTTTGGAACAGGTTATTTAATAGGTAGATAGGGGTTCGTTTCATTGAATTTGAGCGGTTGGCTGACAAAGTGGTGGAATTGGCTGATAAAGTATCTTATTTGGCTGACAAATCCCTAAATTGGCTGACAAACAGGTCGAATTGGCTGACAAATACTAAAATGCCAACCCAAACAAGTATCTGAT
>NZ_JBALOZ010000394.1:0-6302 GCF_036965125.1 Bacillus sp. JJ1503 | reverse complement strand
ATATTATATTTGAAATGTTCTCTATTCCGTTTGCTGATATAGCCCTTTGGATTGCCATGATCTTTACGATTTGGTCTGGCTGGGATTATTTCATAAAAAATAAGCAAGTATTTTCTAATTCAAAATAGATTTCGTAAATTAAGGTGGCGTCCCGAATGAATGCAGAAATCATTGCTGTAGGTTCTGAACTATTACTAGGTCAAATAGTAAATACAAATGCTAAGTTTTTGTCGCAGCAGCTAGCTGATTTAGGCATTAATGTTTATTATCATACAGTTGTTGGAGATAATCCAAAGCGTCTAAAGTCTGCAATTGAAATAGCCGAAAACCGCTCTGAGTTTCTTATTTTTACTGGCGGTTTAGGACCAACTAAAGATGATCTAACGAAGGAAACGATAGCTAATCATTTGAACAAGCAGCTGATTATGGATGATCAAGCTCTTAAATTAATCGAACTCTATTTTGAACGTTCAAATCGGGTAATGACTGAAAATAATAAAAAGCAAGCAATTGTCCTGGAAGGTTCACAAGTATTGCCAAATGAGCATGGAATGGCGCCTGGAATGTTTCTTGATACAAACAAGCATTTGTATATGCTGCTTCCAGGGCCGCCTAAGGAAATGGAACCGATGTTTCTAAAGCATGGGTACCCGCTTCTGCGCTCAAAGCTTTATGAAGAAGATGTCATTGTGTCGCGAGTTTTAAGATTTTTCGGCATTGGGGAAGCCTTGCTTGAAACAGAAATAGAGGATTTAATAGATTCCCAATCCAACCCAACTATAGCCCCTTTAGCTTCCGATGGAGAGGTAACGCTCAGACTTACAGCGAAGCATAAGCAGGTGGAAACGGCTCTTCAATTATTGGATGAAACAGAGGAAGCCATTCTCTCTCGTGTGGGAGAATATTTTTATGGCTATGATGATACTTCTCTTATGAATGAGACTATTAAATTAATGAAAGAAAATGGCTTAACTATTAGCTGCGCCGAAAGCTTAACTGGGGGAATGTTTCAACAGACATTTACATCCATTCCAGGTGCTGGCTCCTTTTTAAAGGGAGGCATTGTGTGCTATACAAATGAAGTGAAAGCAAATGTACTTCATGTACAGCAAGAGACCATTCATAAAGAAGGAGTCGTTAGTGCACAATGTGCAATGGAACTAGCTGAAAATGTTGCGGCTCTGATGAATTCGGATATAGGGATCAGCTTAACTGGTGTAGCAGGTCCGGATGAACTTGAAGGCAAGGCTGTTGGCACTGTCTTTATAGGGATTTATTTGAAGGGGAAGCTACTAACTGCAGAAAAGTTAAATTTGGGAGGTACAAGGGAAGCCATTCGGGTCAGAAGTGTAAAATATGGCTGCTACTTTCTAATGAGGCACCTCAAAGCAATTCAGAATGTCAATTAAGGCATTCTGTTTTTTAATTCTCGCAATAAAATGTTAGACAACTTTCTATAATTTCATTTTCTATACAATAAACACTATGAAAATATTAATTTCCGCTAGTGAAAATATCATTATCTTTCATACTAAGCAGTAAAAAAAGACGAATGAATGTTCGAATTTATTCTCGACAAACCAATGGAAAACAGTTATAGTAAAGATAGGTTTTTAGATCAAATATAAACAAATGTGTTTTTGTTAAGATAAAGGAGGAAGAAAAATGAGCGATCGTCAAGCAGCACTTGAGATGGCATTAAAACAAATAGAAAAGCAATTTGGTAAAGGTTCAATTATGAAGCTAGGGGAGCAAACAGATCGTCAAATATCTACTATACCAAGTGGTTCACTAGCATTGGATGCAGCACTTGGAGTAGGCGGCTATCCAAGAGGCCGAATTATTGAAATTTACGGGCCTGAGAGCTCAGGTAAGACAACTGTGGCATTACATGCAATTGCAGAAGTGCAAGCGACAGGAGGACAAGCAGCATTTATTGATGCGGAGCACGCCCTTGATCCTGTTTACGCACAAAAGCTTGGGGTAAATATTGATGAACTGCTTCTTTCCCAGCCTGATACAGGTGAACAAGCATTAGAAATTGCTGAAGCTCTTGTAAGAAGCGGTGCAGTAGATATACTAGTTATTGACTCTGTAGCAGCTCTTGTTCCAAAGGCGGAGATTGAAGGGGAGATGGGAGATGCTCATGTCGGACTGCAAGCTCGTTTAATGTCTCAGGCGCTGCGTAAACTATCAGGTGCAATTAATAAATCAAAAACGATTGCTATTTTCATTAACCAAATCCGTGAAAAAGTAGGAGTCATGTTTGGAAATCCTGAGACTACTCCAGGTGGACGTGCTCTTAAATTCTACTCAACTATCCGTCTAGAAGTGCGCCGTGCGGAACAATTAAAACAAGGCACTGATATAGTGGGAAATAAAACAAAGATTAAAGTAGTCAAGAATAAAGTTGCTCCTCCGTTCCGTGTAGCAGAAGTGGATATTATGTATGGAGAAGGAATATCTAAGGAAGGCGAAGTTATTGACATTGGGTCTGAGCTTGATATAGTCCAAAAGAGCGGCTCTTGGTATTCTTACAATGAGGAGCGTGTAGGACAAGGCCGTGAAAACGCCAAGCAATTCCTGAAGGAAAATAAAGATATTCGTATACAAATTCAAAATCAAATACGTGAGCACTATGGACTTGATAGTGTAAAAGCATTTAATGATGACGAGGACCAAGAGAAATTTCAACTAATCGACTAATGATTAATGACGAGTTTTTCGTAGAGTAAGCAAAGCCGTTTTGATAATGCGGCTTTGCTTTTTATTATAATTAAAGAAAATTTCTAATTGACTTTAAAAGATATATGCATAATAACTAGCGCAGCAACGACAAAGCCTTGACAATGAAATTCCACACCTTTACAATTAAAAATGTATATTTTACATTTTATGATGAATGAAAACGTTGAAAAGCCTTTGTGCTGTATGTTGAATGAGACAATATACATGCCGACACTTTAAAAACGTAACACAAAAAAGTTCATAGCAAGAGGAGGTGAAATGATGGAATTATTAACAGCAATCATCATCTCCAGTTTGCTTGGCCTATTCGTCGGTGCAGTTGTTAGCTATTTTGTTTGTAAGTCCATTGCCCAAGCAAAGATCGCAGGAGCCAAGGATTCTGCAGAGCAGATTTTGGAAGACTCCAAGCGGGAAGCAGAAGCATTAAAGAAAGAAGCCTTGCTTGAAGCAAAGGATGAGATTCACAAGCTTCGCACAGAAGCGGAGCGTGAAATTCGTGATCGAAGAAATGAGCTTCAAAAACAAGAAAATCGTTTACTGCAAAAAGAAGAAAATCTTGATCGTAAAGATGAAACGTTAGATAAACGTGAAACACTTTTAGAGAAGAGGGACGATTCTCTTAACAAAAGACAACAGCATATTGAAGAGATGGAAAGCAAAGTGGACGAGATGGTACGATCACAACAAGCTGAGCTAGAACGCATCTCAGGCTTAACTCGTGAAGGGGCTAAGTCCATCATTTTAGAGCGTGTTGAGCAGGAAGTAGCTCACGATGTAGCTATAATGATTAAAGAGGGCGAGATTAGAGCGAAAGAGGAAGCCGATAAGAAGGCGAAGGATATCTTGTCACTGGCAATCCAACGATGCGCAGCGGATCATGTTGCAGAAACAACAGTTTCTGTAGTTAATCTGCCAAATGATGAAATGAAGGGACGGATCATCGGACGTGAAGGCCGAAATATCCGTACACTTGAAACGCTCACAGGAATTGATCTTATTATTGATGATACACCAGAAGCAGTCATTTTATCAGGATTTGATCCGATTCGTCGCGAGACTGCCCGTTTAGCTTTAGACAAGCTTGTTCAAGATGGTCGTATACACCCTGCGCGCATTGAAGAAATGGTTGATAAAGCACGCCGGGAAGTGGATGAACATATCCGAGAGATAGGTGAGCAGACAACCTTTGAAGTAGGTGTGCATGGACTTCATCCGGACCTTATTAAAATTCTCGGCCGCCTGAAATTCAGGACAAGCTATGGCCAGAATGTATTAAAGCATTCAATGGAAGTAGCACAATTGTCAGGATTACTTGCAGCAGAGCTAGGTCAGGACGAGACACTCGCAAGACGTGCAGGCTTGCTTCATGACATTGGTAAAGCCATTGACCATGAAGTGGAAGGAAGCCATGTTGAAATTGGGGTTGAGCTTGCAACGAAATATAAAGAGCACCCAATAGTTATTAACAGTATTGCTTCACATCATGGGGACACTGAGCCTACTTCAATCATTGCCGTTCTTGTAGCTGCAGCTGATGCTCTTTCAGCAGCACGACCAGGTGCGAGAAGAGAGACATTAGAAAATTATATTCGCCGTCTTGAAAAGCTTGAAGAGATTTCTGAATCTTATGATGGCGTTGAAAAGTCATTTGCCATCCAAGCTGGACGAGAAATTCGTATATTAGTAAAACCAGAACAAATTGATGACCTTGAAGCCCATCGTCTAGCGAGAGATATTCGAAAGAAGATCGAAGAAGAGCTTGATTATCCAGGACATATAAAAGTTACGGTTATTCGTGAAACACGAGCCGTGGAATATGCAAAATAAAGCGGTGCTTAGCATCGCTTTATTTTTTTCCAAACAAAATACATAAATAAACTTAAATAAAGAATGGAAATATAAACATTAATTGCCTATTGAGGCATAAACAAAAGAAATTAGCAAAGAAGGGACAAATATATGAACATATTATTTGTAGGGGATGTTGTTGGCTCTTTAGGAAGAGACATGATAAAGGAATACGTTCCTAAGCTAAAGGAAAAATACCGCCCACAAATTACGATTATCAATGGGGAAAATGCTGCAGGAGGCAAAGGAATTACTGAAAAAATTTACCGTGGTTTCCTGGAAGCCGGAGCACAGGCAGTTACACTTGGAAATCACACTTGGGATAATAAAGAAATATTTGACTTTATTGATGACGCGAAATATTTAGTGCGTCCTGCAAACTTCCCAGAAGGAAACCCAGGTAAAGGAATTGTTTACTTAAAATATAATGCAATCGAAGTGGCCGTTATCAGTTTGCAAGGGCGAACTTTTTTGCCTGCGATAGATTGTCCTTTTCGAAAAGCAGATGAACTGATTCTGGAGGCTCGAAAAAGAACACCCATTATATTTGTCGATTTTCACGCAGAAGCAACAAGTGAAAAACAAGCAATGGGCTGGTACCTAAATGGAAGAGTTACCGCAGTTATCGGCACTCATACACATGTACAAACAGCAGATCATCGTATTTTGCCAGAAGGGACTGCTTTTATGTCAGATGTTGGCATGACAGGCCCATATGATGGAATATTAGGGGTAGAAAGGGAAGCTGTGTTAAAAAGATTTATATCAAGCTTGCCTGTCAGATTTGAAGTCCCGAAAGAAGGGCGCACACAATTAAGTGCTGTACTTATTGAAATAGAAAATCAAACCGGAAAAGCAAAGAAAATGACTCCGATACTAATTAATGAGGATCATCCCTTTTATTCTTAAACGAATAACTGTGTCTAATTACCAAAAATGGTAAATGAGATGCAGTTATTTTTTTGATTTTAAAAAGGAATATTCCATAATTTTGTCCAAGCCGGAATATGTGAATTGTGAAATGAATATAGTAGCAATGGAATGATCTATACCGGATATGTTCATTTCCAAAAGAAGACATGTAGGAAGCTATGGTCATGAACATGCGGGAGGGGAAAACAAGGAGGAGCTAGGAATGGAAATATTAAAAGTTTCAGCAAAATCTAATCCTAATTCTGTAGCTGGTGCGCTTGCAGGTGTTTTGCGAGAAAGAGGCGGCGCAGAAATCCAAGCGATTGGTGCGGGCGCACTAAATCAAGCGGTTAAAGCAGTAGCTATCGCAAGAGGGTTTGTCGCGCCTAGCGGAGTGGATTTGATTTGTATCCCGGCATTCACAGATATTAAGATTGATGGGGAAGAACGGACTGCTATTAAACTAATTGTAGAGCCAAGATAAAAAATGCAGAATCTTTGATGAAAGATGACCTGTTGCATGAATGCAACAGGTCTTTTTTTGCGTTAAAAATAGGCTGAAGAGCTTACATNNATTGATTTTAAAAATAAAATATTCAAATTTTCACCAAAATTAGTCTGAAAGGGTTGCTTTTTTTAAGAACTAGGTCTAGAATTGAAAGCGTTTAGTACCCATTCATTTATCTAACATTAGACTGGTTTTTGAGCTATATATAATGATTTTGATGTGTACTATTCTAATTGTAAAAAACGTTTTCATATATTTTCTTAACGTATCCAAAGGGGTGTAAGTC
>NZ_JBALOZ010000393.1:0-4381 GCF_036965125.1 Bacillus sp. JJ1503 | reverse complement strand
CAAAGATGCCGATTGATGACCCTGGCGACCGCTTTTTGAACATGACGGGCACCAAAGTCACTGATTGATGACCCTGGAGGCCTCTTTTTGTGCATGACGAGCATCAAAGTCACCGATTGATGACCCTGGTAACCGCTTTTTGCGAATAACGGGCACCAAAGATACCGATTGATGACCCTGGCGACCGCTTTTTGAACATGACGGGCACCAAAGACGGCGTTTGATGACCGTTTTGGCCACTTTATGCGCATGACGGGCACCAAAGACGGTAATTCCCGTTTTAAAGTGTTATCAATTTTCCCTTGCTTAGATGATTTGTATCTTCATTTTACTTTGTTTTTCCAAGCTGGTAAGCCATAATGAGATTACTACGGTACATCT
This sequence comes from Bacillus sp. JJ1503, assembly GCF_036965125.1. Taxonomy (NCBI): domain Bacteria; kingdom Bacillati; phylum Bacillota; class Bacilli; order Caryophanales; family Bacillaceae; genus Bacillus; species Bacillus sp. JJ1503. The sequence continues at coordinate 4,000 of NZ_JBALOZ010000393.1, read as the reverse complement.
CGGAAAGGGGAATTTTATATGGCAGATTTAAATGTTGGCGATAAGGTAACAGCCATTTATAAAACAGGCAAATATATTGGAGAAATTACAGACATTCGGCCGCAGCACTTTCTTGTTCGGGTTCTAGCGGTGGTTAAACATCCTATGCAGGGTGATTTACATAACCCTAAAGATGCAAATGTTCAAATGTTTCATGAACGCAGAGCTTTAGCGTATCGGGAACAAACAAATGTCCCAAAACAAATGGTTAAACCTTTTGACGGTGATATCCCTGAATTTACAGCTTCTTTAAGAACCGCTTTAGATAAAATGATTCAGGAACTTAAAGAAGATGCCTCCCCTTGGGCAGAGCTTAGCCTAAAGAATATCGAAACTCTTGAGAAGGATTATTTTAAATGAGAAAACAAAAAGCCAAATCGATTCATATGCGATTTGGCTTTTTATGCGAATTTATTTAATAGCTTTGAAAAATCTACCCGATCCCCAATAGTGGTCGGCTCAGGCTTTCCAAGGTATTTCTTATCCTTTTCTACTAATCTAAAAATATTATAAGTAGTCATGGCATCATCTAAAGCACGATGATGTTTTCCGGTGCCTTCCTTTCCATATTCCTGGACGGCCTTCCATAATCCTGTTTGATTCTGATCACCAAAAAAACGTTTGTATTCCATTGATAAGTCCACTTCCTTCCCTTTAAAAGGAAAAGGAATTCCAACCTGTTGACAATTATTTCGCAGAACCCTCATATCCATATTCCCCCACGTAATAATAGGACATGGTTGATTTCCACTCATTTCCTTCATCTTTTTGACCAATTCTATAAAGGAAATCCCTTGATCTACCTGCTCTTGTGAAATATGAAGGAATGATTTACACCGTTCTGATAGCTTCGGAAAGCGAACTGGAGAAACGAAGGAAGAAAATTGATCAAGAATTTGGTCATTGGATACTGAAACAATTCCGGCTTCAATAATTTCTGGATAAAAACCTTTGTACCTGCCATTTTTTTCAGGCATAGTAAATTCAAAGTCAATAAATAAATAATGACACTCTTCCCCCATGTTTACACCTTCTTTCATTGAAAAAATAAACGCACGTCATTTCCACTATTATACCATGGAATTTTTTAATTTTTCTGGGTAATTTCATTTTTAAATGAATTTTTATTTGTTTGATTCTGCTGTAGAATAGAGGTTGGAAAATCTGGCAAGTGCTTTCGGAAAGGAAGATGGGCATTGCGTACGTTAACCGGATATTTGATCATAGTTGCCTTAGTTCCATGCTTCCTTTTGCTTATTTTTGCATCTGGTTCTGAAATATCTAAGGTAAAAAGCATTCACCATGTATTAGAAGAAAAAATCAAAATTAAGGACATATCCTTGCCGCAAACCTCCTATATGAAAGCTCAGAATGGCACCATTATCTCTGAAATTCATCGGCCGTTTAACCGAATAAACCTTGAAATTGAGGACATTCCTCCCTTTCTTACCCAATTATTTATCGTTTCTGAGGATCAGCATTTTTACGATCATGTTGGCTTTGATTTAACTTCCATTGGCCGCGCCTTGGCAATTAATATGAAGTCAAATAAGATTGAGCAAGGGGCTAGTACCATTACTCAACAATTAGCAAGGAACCTTTTTCTTAACAATGAAAAATCATATAACCGTAAACTGAGCGAGCTTCTTTACTCTTATGAGATTGAACGTAAATATACAAAGAAAGAAATTTTAACGCTATATATGAATACCATCTATTTTCAAAATGGAGCCTATGGCATTGAAGCTGCATCTGAGCTTTATTTTCAAAAACATACGAGTGAGCTTTCTAAAGCAGAGCTTGCATTTTTGGCCGCAATCCCTAATAATCCTTCTCTTTATAATCCGGTAAAAAACTTTGAGCAGACGAAGGAAAGACAGGAACGATTAATCGATCAATTAAGCAAGCATCAATTAATCTCAACAGAAGAAGGGGTAGAAATAAAAAGAGAACCCATTCAATTAAATATGAAGGATCGAACTGATTTATTTCCTGACTACGTTACATATGCAGAAGCCGAGCTAAAGGAATTGATCGGGCAGCAGGAAGGCTTTACGGAAAAAATACGATCAGCTAAAACGGAGAAAGAGCAAAAAAATCTTGAAGAAATGCTTGAAAAGCGATTAGAGGAAGTTGTGGCATCAGGCATTATTATTGAAACGGCCCTCGATACAGTTATCCAAGAGCGCGCGAAAAGTGCAGTCACTCGAAACTTGCCCTACCCTGAAATCCAGGGGGCTGCAGCAGTAATAGATCATGAAACCCATCAGCTTGTTGCACTTGTAGGGGGCAAGCAATACAAAAAACATGATTTTAACAGAGGATTTCAAGCCTACCGTCAACCAGGCTCTGCGATCAAGCCATTGCTCGTCTATGCACCTTATTTTGAAAGAAGCGATGCATCCTTACGGAAAAAAATTAATGCAAATTCCTTTTGCAAAAACGGTTATTGCCCGCAAAACTATGGCGGCGGCCAATATGGTTTCGTTACGTTAGAACAGGCATTTATACATTCTTATAATACACCTGCTGTCAGAATCTTAGATTCTATTGGAATTGCAAATGGATTTAAAGATCTAGCCAACTTTCACTTCCGTAAGGTTTCCAAATCGGATTATACTCTAGCTGCAGCAATTGGGGGATTTTCATATGGGATGACTCCACTTGAACTTACATCCGCCTACACAGTGTTTGCGACTGATGGGCAGTACCAGCCCGCTAGAGCCATTAAAAAGGTAACGAATACGAATGGAGAGCTTCTTTATAGCTGGAATGAGCCCAAGGTTCAAGTATGGAGTAAGGATACTACAGACAAAGTACGACAGCTAATGAGAAAAACGGTTAAGTCCGGTACAGCTCGTAAAGCCTACCTATCTGCCGGATATTCAGGCGGAAAAACGGGAACAACGAATGATTATAAAGATTATTGGTTTATCGGTTTAACAGACCAATATACAGCAGGCGTATGGATTGGAAAGGATACACCTGAAAATATTGCATACGTGGAATCGACTGCCCCTCAGCAGCTCATCTGGAAGGAAATTATGTCGGGACAATAAAGGGGGCCATACTTAAATGAGCCCCCCTCTTTTTATATTGGTAAGCTTGCGATAAGGCTGTTATACACCTTAACAGCAAGATAAATAACTCCAGAAATAAAGCTAGACCAGAAAAGCACTTGAAAAAAAATGAGCCCAACAAGACCAAGATAAGATAAAGATGAGCTGACTTTATGCACAAAATATAAGAAATAAACAGCCGTGGTCGCTGCAAAAATAATGCCAATCCCCGTAAAGCTGTTCATACTTACTAAAGATAAGAAGCTTCCGACAAAAAATATAACAGCCCCGCTCCGAATTTGCTTTAAGCTGTCCCCTTCTGAGTCTTTAGAAAAGAACAAAAGAGAAAGCTCGTTAATTGTATTCGCGATTAGCTTCAATGCAGCAAATACCATAAAAAATAACAGCATGAGAAGAATGAGCAGTGAAAGCTTAATCCCGCCCTCTGAAAAAAACTCCAGCATACCAGTATAAATACCAGCATTCTTAAGAAAATCAATGAGAACTTTTTCAACCTTTATCGATAGAGTTAGGCTGAACAATATGATAGAAAGCAGCGGAAAGTAACTCATAAAATATGTATTCTTCATTTTTTCTCCATTCGCTTATTCCTAAAAATCTTTATTGGAAGGAATCAACATTATTCAATTTACTTTTTCTACTTCTTCATTATTACGGAACCTGTCGATTTAGACAATAGTTTGATATTCCAGAAACTAATCATAGGAACGAATAATAATACATAATCTATTTGTTCTTACTTTTCCTGAAATAATAATTAACGAAACAGTTTACTAGTTTAAAGTAGTAAACTTACTACATAATTCCTCAATTTTTTCTATTATTTCATAAATAATCGACATTTTTATTTAAGCTTCTTCCTCTTTTATCCCTGTTTCTAT
>NZ_JBALOZ010000392.1:8638-8963 GCF_036965125.1 Bacillus sp. JJ1503 | reverse complement strand
CCTCATTATTTCTCTCCTTTATTTTTTGGGTACAATCGGTCTTACTTTTGTAAACCAATCAATCGGGTTTTTAATATTCATTCGAGCACTACAAGGTATTGGATTTAGTATGCTTACGATTTTAGTCTTTACAATATCAAGTAATATTGTTCCTAAATCTCGGTTAGGTGAGGGCATTGTTTTTTTCGCAATGTCTACAAGCGTTGGGACGACAATTGGGCCACTAATCGCAATTTCCTATCTTGCAAATTATTCATTTAGGTCGATGATGATGATAACTCTCGGACTTATGTTTTTTTCACTTGTGTGCAGTTTTTTCACAAAG
>NZ_JBALOZ010000392.1:0-8631 GCF_036965125.1 Bacillus sp. JJ1503 | reverse complement strand
AAGAAAAGGAAAGTCCACAGTCGACAAATAATGAACCTTTTTATAAGTACATGTTCGATAAGCGTGTCCTTCTTCCATGTATTTTGGTATCGTTCAATTATATTACAATTGCAGGAACAGTTAACTTTATGGGGGCATTTGGTAAAGAGATTCATGTTGGCGGAAGGATATCACAGTTTTTTATCGCACAAGGGATTGCGATGGTCATCTTTCGGGCATTCTCTGGTAAAATTTTCGATAAATTCGGTCACAGAATCCTTATTATTCCAGCCGCCATTTCAGGGGCTGTAGGTTTGATTCTTTTAGGCTTGTCTACTAGTATGGTGATGGTTTTGATTTCAGGGGCATTATTCGGAATCGCTTTTGCCATCATCCATCCAATTATCCAAGCCTGGGCATTAACTCTTGTTCCACCCGAGAAAAAAGCAACAGCTAATTCTATGCTTCTTATTTTTATTGATTNNTTCTTAGCAAAAAGTGTTGGGTACGGTATGACTTTTAGTTATTCTGCAGCTTTTATGATTATTATTTTGTTATTGTATCTAATTGGGAGCAAGAAAACGGTAACCTTAGAAGCTAAAAGTGATAAATCATCCTGAACATTACATACGAACGGTTAACTCATAAAAATCTGGGGCTGTACCATTGTCAACATTGACTTTTGGGACAGCCCTTACTTGATTCACGCTATCCGCTAATTGAACACACTGCTGTTTTTAACTAGGTGAGTGTAACTACAAAAATTGTAAAGAACGAGCAGATACTTTCAGCCTTATTGGGCCATATATTTGTTTCCCATACAGTTATGCATTTGTCTGCTCTTCCCATCTACTTCTGCCCTCACTATACCCCCTAAAGGGAAACTTCTTTCACTATTCGTTAGGAAGTTTATAAAGGTAACGCCCTTCATTAAATGGTGCGAAGGAATTAATTTTCTTCTTTAGCTCCAGGTTAATAATACCTATTTTCCCCATTCACTTTAGTAAAAGAATACAAGCAATAACGTAAACTCGTCCATATAATAAATTACTTTTGTTGAAAGGAGATGGCTATGATTGTCCAAATTACAAAACTGTCCTTCATGTGGTAAAAATCACTGTTTTTGTTCTAGTAGCAAGCTGAATGAAAACAAGTTTACGAATAGGAATGTGTTTAATCCTACGGTTAATGTAAAAGTCGAAATTGACGTAGAAAAACATAAAAATGACCGAAAAAAATGTGAGTGTTCAGCCAGAGTGAACACTCAGCAGGAAACACTGACATTTCTTGCAAGTATTTGCCCTAATTGCACTCTTCATGGAAGTACTGTTTCGGTTGTAGAAGTTGGAATGGCTTTTAACTCATCAAAAGTTAACAAGCCACAATGTATTTCTGAAAATCAAGGAACCATATTGAATGCCACAGGGGTTGGAACACTTATTATTGATCAATCAATCTCTCAGGCAAGTTTTACCCTTAATCTATTAGAATCTTTAGTAGGCAACGATTTTCTTATTTTCACTGCAAATGGTGGTTTAGATCAAAATGGAAATATTAATATTTTTGCAGCTGTTTTACAAGTGCCAGATAAAGAGCTAATGATCACATTATGCAATGACTGTCCTACGACTTCCCAAAAGCATGTCAAACCTTCAAAATTAGACAGCATTTCAATGGATATAAAAAATGGAAAGATTGTAATGATGAAAAATGGTGAATTAGAAGTTAAAGAGCTTGAAGGCTAATACTTTTAGTACCTTCATCTTATCTGTCTTACTTTGTAAGAAAGGAGATGCTTTTCATTGTCTAAATCAAGAATTTGCCCGCATTGTGGCAAAGATCCATGTAATTGTACGAATAATAAACAGAATGAAAACAAATTTTTCAATAGGAATGTATTTCACCCAACTTTAAAAGTAGATGTGGATGTTCCTCTCGAAAAACGTAATCGAATCAAAAAAAAATGTGAGTGTTCAAGCAAAGTAAATATACAGGATACTTTTCTTTTCAATGCAAATATTTGTCCTAAATGCAGAATACATGATAGTACGGTTTCATTCGCTTTTGGAAATATAACATTCAACTCAACAACAGTTGTACTGCCTCAATGTATGACAACCGACAATGGTGCAAAATTGATTACTGCAGGGAATGGAACACTTGCTGCTTTTTCCGAAGAATTTCAAATCATTATCCAAGGAACTTTCACACTTGCTCTAGAGAAAAATATCGTTTTTAACGATATGTTATTGGACTTAATATCATTAACGGTAACTGGATTTGATCAAAATGGAAATACGGTATTTCTTTTACTTCTTATCTTACTAGTTCCAAATGAAGACTTTATTATCTCTTTATGTGATCATTGTCCACCGTATTCCTCTAAAATGAATAACCAAACTTCAAATATTAATAATCATCATAAGCAAATAAGTAAAGGAAAAATCATCATGATGAAAAATGGCCAAATTGTTATAGATACAAGATTATAATGAAGCTTTTACTTGTATTAAAATAACGGGCAAAATATCCACCTGAGCCCTTCTATCTAAAGGGTGGATTTTTTTGTTAAATTTACCCTTAACGCTATAATAAATTGATGGGCTAGCATTAATTAAAATTATTTACTTTAGTAACATCGATGCCCTAAATTTTTTTAAAGGAGCGATCATATGAATTCACTAAGCGGAAAAACTGCCCTTATTACTGGCGCTGGCAGAGGGATTGGCCGTGCTACTGCAATTGCATTAGCAAAAGAAGGTGTCAATATCGGATTAATTGGATTAAACATGTCAAATCTTGAAAAGGTCAGTGCGGAATTGAATCAATATGATGTGAAGGTTTCAGGGGCAGCAGAGAACGTTTCAGAACTTGAATCGGTTCAACACGCGGTTGACCACATTAAGTCCGATTTAGGACCGATCGATATACTTATCAATAACGCGGGAGTAGCAAAGTTTGGCGGTTTTCTTGATTTAACACCTGAGGAATGGGAAAACATTGTACGCGTTAATTTAATGGGTGTATATAATGTGACAAGAGCGATATTACCGGACATGATTGACAGGAAATCTGGTGATATCGTAAATATTGCTTCAACTGCCGGCCTAAAAGGAGCACCTGTTACTAGCGCATATAGCGCATCAAAATTTGCGGTGTTAGGGCTAACTGAGTCGTTAATGCTAGAGGTTCGAAAGCATAACATTCGTGTAACAGCATTAACACCTAGCACTGTTGCCACTGACTTGGCCATTGAAAACAAGCTGATTCAGGAAAATGCAGACAATGTCATGCAGCCAGAAGATCTCGCAGAACTCATTGTTGCTGGCTTAAAGCTACATCCGCGAGTTTTTGTGAAAACAGCAGGGTTATGGGCGACTAATCCATGATGATTACATAAAAGGCATAAATTTTTATAAAAATAATCCACCTGACCTCAAAAATCCAGGTGGATTATTTATTATTGTCATTTGATTGAAATCGGAACAGTTCACTTTTCTTCAAAACCACGGAATGCTACTATAAAGCACCAATCCTTGTGGTCGCATTTGCACCAGCCTGATTTGCAAAATGAATAAACTCTTCCATTTGTACATCCGTGACGGGTCTGCCTTTTTCATGAAAACAAAATAATAACGCCGCTAGGAAAGCATCACCCGCACCAGTTGTATCAATTGCCTTTACTTCCAATCCTTTCACACATAGCTCTTTACCCTCATAGTAAACACATGCCCCAGCTGAACCTTTTGAAATAAAAAGATAAGGAATATTAAATTTACTAATCTTTTTAATCGCTTCATCCATTACTTTCGTTTCTGTTAAAAATAGCAGTTCTTCTTCCGTCATCTTAACTAAATCGGCTCGATTCAGGAATGAACAAATGTTTTTCCTGCTTTCTTCTTCGCTTCCCCATCGTTTTTGGCGGATGTTTACATCAAATGCTACTAATAAATTTGTTTCCTTTGCATACTCTAATGCCTTTTCTGTAGTCTTCCTAGCTGTTTCATGAAAAAGCGTCCCCGACCCAAAATAAAAGATTTTTCCTGTTTCAAACAGCTCTTTCGCTAATTCATTTTCCGTCAGCCATTCGTCAGGTGTTGGATTCACGTATGAATGAAACACTCTATCACCGTTCCTATCCTGCTGAACATACACTAAACAAACTTTCTTTGTATAAGAACGCACAGAATAATCGAGACAAACCTCCTCTTTTTTAAATGCCTTCTCAACGAATACACTTGTTTCATCCACACCTAATTTACAAAGATAATTGGATTTTACACCTAATCTTTTCACGCCTACAGCTAAATTAACCGTTGCCCCACCGAGAAACGGCTGAAAATTTTTATTCGTTTTATCTTGAGAAATCATATCTACTATGACCTCTCCTAATGAAACAATTCCATTTTTATACATTTTTGTTACTCCTTGAGGAATATTGATTTCATGTCTTTTTTCACCAACAATGGTTGTGTAAGTACATCATTTATGAAAAAAGACTGAACATGCCAGCGACATGTTCAGTTTAGTAATGATATTAGTCGAGCAACTATTGACTCAGTACCTTTTTAACAAGTATATCATGCAAACCGATAATAGATTAACACAAATGTAGCTAGAACAAAGATAAAATTTAGAAATACAAAGATAAACTGATCGACTTTAGTATTATGCATTTTAATCGGAGGGTTGTAAAAAGACACCCCTTCAATAATAAAGACGATTAATACAATATGAATCATAAAATGACCGACGATTTCTGTCATACCAAATAACATAGTTGTCATGATAAATATAACAGTAACAACAAATCCCAAAACCCGATTCAAAATCCCGACCACTAATAAATATCCCACCACGAACTCAATAAAGGCGGCCATTACAATAAATGCACCTGGAGCAAAACCAAAAGTTGGAACATGGTGGTTTGCGACGATATCTAAAGTCATCGCTGGGTACACCCACTTTTCAACTGCTACCCAGCATAGGGATAAACCCGTTCCTAAATATAAGAATGGAAAACCAATATTCTCTAGTTTCGTATTTCCTACTAATAAGACACCAATAATTGCGACATAAAATCCGTAATCCAACATGTGGAAAATACCGTTATTAATAGTTATAACAATGAATAAGCCTAATAATAAAAATGCTCCAAGTTTTGTGGAAACATGATGTGGAATTAGCAATAAGCCGATTGTTACCCAAACTAGGAAAATAATGATTGTATTTTCAAGATGAAATTCTGGTGCAAACAAGGTGCCGTTCGTCACTTGGATGATTAAAGAAACAGCAGTTCCATATTTCAAGATATGTCTGCTGTACTTTCTTAAGCTTGACAGCCTTATATCAATTTTTTTGATTGTGCTCCATTCCGTTGTTTTTGGAATACTAATCGCCAGAAAAGCCAGCACAATTGCTGCTAAAATGGCTAAAGAAATAAATAATGGCGATAAAATATTTTCGATTGCTTCTTTTTGTGGAGCCACCTCTGTGAACCATTTTACATGTGCATACGAAAAAAACGGAGAAACAATGATGCCTAAAACTAATAGAAGCTGAAATAACCTCTTCATAATAAAATTCCCCTTCTCTACATAAACAATATGAATACATTAATAATATACCCCGATTATGTCTTTTGCGTATGGATTAAAATCGACTATTGTGTGAAGTGTTTCACATGATAAAAAAAGGCATATGAATTATCTTTATTTAGCCCCAAATATGATAAAAAAACAATGATCCCAGTTACTTTCCTTTTCGCAGGCAGCTATTAAGCCGATGACGGACATTTCGACTTTCCAATACACTTCAAATGTCCTTTGCTTGTGGCCAAAATGGAGCAGCTCACTTCCACAATGGCCCCATTATTTTCCCTTGTTTACGACACCCAAGAGGTTTCTAATATCTCTGTATTCCTACATTACCGTCACAGATTCCCATTTGGCAACTTCTTCCCTAAGAGGAATGCATTTCACCCAACAATAAATGATGAAGAAAAATAGCCAAATTGTTAAAGACACGAAACCTGTTTCCCTCCCNNCCCTTTATATAAAATTAAAATCCTGCTAAAGCTTTAGCATACTCAAAAGGTGTTGGAAGGATGCTTGGCAGTACTTGTTGCTCATCTGCTGTTCGATTTGCCTTAATTTCTGCGGCATAATGAAAATTAACTTCAAGTAACCAAACATGTTGATTATGATCGATCACAAAATCAATTGCAGCGTCACCAAAGTGATTTTGGTTATTTTCTAATTGTTTTAGTGCATTCATACATAGTTGAGTAATTTCTTGAACCTTTTGCTGCGTTTTTTCCCCATTTAATTTAAATAATTCCACAAGAGCTTTTTCACCTGGAATCATTTTAATTCTGTTGGTTGAACTTGAAATAATGCTTCCTTTTTCTGCGACTTTTGTTTCCATTGCTGTATACTTCCACTTCTTTGTCGTGTCCTTTTGAAGGTATATTCTAAAATCTACTTTATTTCCGGTATAATCATACCGTATTGCCTGTTGAACAATATATTTTTGATTTTTAACCATTTTTTCTTGTAAAATGATTTCCAGTTTTTCAATAGATGAAATAACAATCTTGTTCCCTTTATTATCAGTTAAAAGATAGCCTTCCTTTCCCTTCTTTAAATGAAAAATCCCTTTACCAGAGTAAAGTTTTGTCGGCTTTAAATATACATCATCATATTTGTTTAGCATTTGTATAACATGATCGATTTGTTTATATGCAACCGTTTCAGGAAGATGTTTCCTTATGTCTTGGTGTTTATGCAATTTTACCCAAAAAGTCCACTTGTTCGAATAGTCATAAGGATAATTAAATAGATTTTCTCCAATATTTTCTATCCAATATCTGTAAGTCGATTTTTTCATTTCCGTTCGGTTAAATATGGAGGAAGGATATGGAAACACCCCTTGAACAAAACTTTTTGCTTTCGGATCGTAATAATAGCCTTCAATGGTTTTGTCTGACTTATTCATCGTGCTCTGCATAAAAAGGAAAATTAACCCATTTATCTGATGATAATTTTTAAATCGCAAGAGCTGCTGTTGGGGGTTTCTATAGTATTTAAGACGAACTAGAAAACCAATCACAGGACCTAGATATAGATGGTTGCTCATTAAATAATAATCGTATGGCAAATCCGGAATTGAAAGCACATTCGTTAATTTACTGGAAAGACTAATTTTACCCGGTTCAATCGTTTCATTTTGAATAATTGACAATTCTTTTGTAAATGCGCCAAAATGGAGAACTATTTTTTCAGAATTAATGTTTAATTGATTGATAGTTTCTACATGCAGATGAATGGTATTTTGATTAATATGATCATTAAATAGTAGAGTGACCTGATTGTTGTTTGCTAAGTGATTTTCATTTACCTTTTTCATTAGAACCCGCCCTCCTCTATGGTTTCTTTCCTGTTTTTTGGTTATAAGCTTTATACCATAGTATTTTGTTATACATAGATAAATCTTCTAAGTAGCGAAAACCACCAACGAGTGGGATAGAATTCGCCTCAATCAACCAAACATGCCCAGATTCATCGACGGCAAGATCAAATCCCCAGATCTTATGAGTATCGAATTCGTTAGTGTAACATTTGGCTACTGCTAAAGATAAATCATCTAATGCTGCCAATGTTTTTTCTAAGTCCAAGTTGGTAATATTTGAGTTTAATAGAGCCTCTTCCACCGTTACAACAGTTGCCCCATTCTGTAAATTGGTGATAATATAACCGTCTTGAGCTACTTTTCCGTGTTTCCCTGTAATCACCCAATCTAATTCTTCTCGTTTTCGCTGGACGATATAGCGAAAATCTATTGGATTCCCTTTTACTTTTGCAAGTGAGATGCAAATTTGGACAAGAAACTCCCTTCCCCCAAGTCTTTCTTGTAAAAATTGTTCGAGCGATTTTTCCTCCATAATAGTTGTTTGTCGTTTTCGAAGGTGAACTTCATATATCTCGTCCGTGATTTTCGATACTTTTATGATTCCCCTTCCTCCATTCCCTCGAGTAGGTTTTATCATTATCTCCTTATATCGACTCATCATTTCCCAAAATCGGTCTTTCGTATAAAGATGCGTCTCCGGTAAAAATTTCACTAGTTCCTTACATTCTAATAAAATTTGATGCTTGTACCATTTATCCATAATTGAGTTTTTCTCCAATTCAACCACTCCATAAACTATTCTTAACGTCTTTTCAATATATGGTAATTTCACATGACTGCTTGTTGCATTGCCTAAAAGTGAAAATATAGGTACAAACCAGATGCATTTAAAAATGCAGGGGAATACACTATGCAAGAGGTATTTTATAAGGAAGGAAGATGTTAACATTGTTGAAGCCGATACTTACGCTACATGATATTTTTGGCGATGGTTATATTTTTAATGGAAGAGGTTCATATAATAACAGCCAATGGCTCCCCAATTCCATTTCACAAGATTCATCTTCAGGCAGCATGTTAACATTAGCAGGAGAAACACCCATTCTTTGCCACAAGGATGTTGTTGATCCATTATGTTTAGATATTCATAAAGATGCTGGCCTCCAAGTTGCACGAAATATTTATACGTATGATAACGAAAATAGTTATTACAATCTATTAAATCAATTACAAAAATTAAAT
>NZ_JBALOZ010000391.1:0-2923 GCF_036965125.1 Bacillus sp. JJ1503 | reverse complement strand
ATATATTTTATTCAGTATCAAGTCTTTTCCACCTTTAAAAATAATTTTGCTGTAAAAAATCTACTTTCTCCTTTGTAATCATCGCTTGTTCCTCAATACCTTCAAAGGTAACAATATAGGAATTCTTTGCGTAGAGAGAGAAGTTCAACACATAGTGAATATTGATGATAAATGATCGATGTGAACGAATGAAATCACGTTCACGCAGCTCGCCCTCTAATTCATTCAATGTTTGGTATGTTTTGATCTGCCCGGATTTTGTATAGATGGTCGTGGACCTTCCGGATCTTTCTATAAAAATGATATCCTTCTTTTGAATGATATGAATATTGTTTTTCTGTTTAATATAAAGCCGTCCATTAATCTCGGCAGATTTTGTTTTCTCCTTTAGCCGTTCAATCGATTGGATGAGCCGTTCCTTTGGGTATGGCTTCATAATATAATCATGTACATTGATTTCAAAAGCATGAACAGCATAGCCGCTATTTCCGGTAACAAAAATGACTGAAATATTCAGGGCATGTGAATGAATAATATCTCCCAGTTCATAGCCGGACAGGTCCGGCATCTCAATATCTGCAACTAATAAATCAATTTCTTCTTTTTTAATATGTTCATAGGCTACTTCTGCTGATGTGGTGGAGAAGATAATTTCCACACCTTCTATACCTGAAATGATTCCATTTAATTTGTCTAAGTCAATTTTGCGATCATCTACAAGACCAATCCTCATAATGAACTCCTTTACGATAAAAAGCTCGGTTCATCCTCACAAGTGAGTCTGCTTTCATTATTTTACCATTCTTAATAGAGAATTTGTCATTTTCGCGACACGAAAAGGAATATTCGCGACATAAGTGCAGATTCCCTTTTTGTTTCCTTGTAAGATAAATACAAGAAATGAAAACAGACGGAGTGATGAAGACGATGATTCAAATTCATGAAGTGACAAAACAATTTAAGGATAAGAAGAAATATGTAACGGCTTTAAAGCATGTTTCCTTTAACGTTTCTAAGGGAGAAGTACTAGGGCTGCTAGGTGAGAATGGCGCAGGAAAAACAACCTTGCTTCGGACAATTGCTACATTACTTACTCCTACAGAAGGCCGTGTAACTGTAGGGGAATATGATACAGTAAAAAATCCAAATGAAATTAAGAAACGAATCGGCGTGCTTTTTGGAGGGGAAACAGGGCTGTATGACCGGTTAACCGCTCGTGAAAATCTTGAATACTTTGCAAGCCTTTATGGCTTAGGAAAGCATGAAACAAAAGTACGGATTGATGACCTGACGAAAATGTTTGGCATGAGGGATTATCTCGATCGAAAGGTTGGCGGGTTCTCTAAAGGAATGCGGCAAAAAGTAGCCATCGCCAGAACGCTTATTCACAATCCTGAAATCATTCTTTTCGATGAACCAACAACAGGATTAGATATTACTTCATCCAATGTATTCCGTCAGCTTGTTCATCAGCTGAAACGTGAAGGAAAGACGATTGTTTTTTCCAGCCATATTATGGAGGAAGTTTCGCTGCTTTGTGATTCGGTTGTGATGATGCATAAGGGAGAACTGGTATACAATGGAAATCTTGAAACCCTTTATAAGTCTGAAGAAAGCCGAGATCTTAATTATATTTTTATGAGCAAGCTTGTTAGAGGAGGAAACCACTATGCTTCGTAAAATTTACTTTAAAGAATTAAAAGACTGCTTCCGTGACAGCAGAACTTTATTATTAACGGTATTGCTGCCAATTATTATGATGACTGGAATGACCTTTTTCTATGAAAAATTAATATCTAGTGATGAAGGTAAGACATATACACTGGCTGTAGATCAATCATTTGGTACAGAAGAGGAGAGCCTATTTTCTGGTTTTGAAAATATTGAATTTGTTAAATCAGCAAATCCTGAAGAAGCTCTGAATGAGGGTGAGGCTTTAGCTGCTCTTGAACTAAGTTCTAATTTTATCGAAAGCATTAATAAAGGTGAGGAGGCTTCAGTGACCATTATCGGTAATTCCTTTAGCCAGAACTCCTCGAATTTGATGAATCTAGTAAATACCGCTTTAACAGCTTACGAAAAATCGGTCACTTCAGACCGATTGGAGAAGCTAGGAACAGAATCTTCGGTCATTCAGCCTTTTGCTATTAATCAAAAGGAAATGTCTGCAGAGGATCCTAATATTAATTTAATTGCTATGCTCATTCCATTAATTTTATCAATTGCGATTGGGGTCGGTGCAGGTCCGGCTGCTTCAGATTTATTTGCTGGCGAGAAAGAAAGAAAAACAATGGAAGCTCTATTAATGACACCAGTCAACCGTTCAACACTGCTTTTTGCAAAATGGCTGACTATTGCAACTGTTGGAGCAATAACCGGAATTATCACTCTAATTGTCGTAGCATTAGAAATTGGCTTGTTAACTGAAAATCTGAAAAAGGCTGTCACTTTTGGAGAAAACGCAGGAATCATCATCGGCTTGGCTATCCTAACCTCGATTATTTATGCCATGTTCAACGCATCAATCCTTATGATTACAAGCATTATTGGCAAAACGGTAAAGGAATCGCAAAGCTATAGTACGCCTGTTATGATGCTGGCAATTATTCCAACGATGGTTATATCCGGAATTGGAATCAATGAATTAGGCTTTGAGCATTTCGCGATTCCAATCATGAACCTTTTCAGTATATTGAAGGAATTAGTTTTCGGTATTGTCAATATAGAACATATTTTAATAACGATTGCAAGTAACGTCATTTGTATGATTGTACTCTTTATTATTGGAAGAATCTTATTCATGAAGGATAAGTGGGTTATGAATTAATGAAATTAAAAGGGACGGTTCCTATTCTTACTTGGTGGAACGGTCTCTTTCTTTATTTCCGATAAAGGTTTTTTAGCTTTTTTCATAGAATATTAG
>NZ_JBALOZ010000390.1:0-1683 GCF_036965125.1 Bacillus sp. JJ1503 | reverse complement strand
ATTTTTAATTAGTCTAGATTACATTTATGTATCTAAAAAACCTTGATCTATTAGACTTGATTATTTTTATTTGAACTTATTTTACTAAATTGCTCAATAGGTTTTCCTCTAGCAGCGTAGAGGTCAGGGGTTCTAGCCCCCTATTCTCCATCCGAAAAAAACGTTGAAATAAAGCCACTTCTGATAAACTCAGAAGTGGTTTTTATTATTCAATCAAAGAGAGAAGTAACTACAGAAGGTTATTAAACATAAACCTTCTCTTTCGGATAACTTAGTAAAAAAGCCTCTATTTGGAGGGACGGGGATTCCTTGTCCCAAAATAACTAAATAGAAGAGGCTAAAATAACTTTAGATGTTATTTAACTTCTCCTATTAATAGAAATACATAACAACGTATTTTACACTTCCGTTAGTTCGCTTAAGCTGAACCTAAATACGTTTTTACCAGACTATCATCCCTTAATAAATCTCGTGATTCTCCATGTAACTTCACCTCACCTGCTTGTAAAACATATGCACGGTCAGATATAGCTAAAGCAGCCATGGCTAATTGCTCGACAACCACAACCGTCTTGCCAGATTTCTTCAACTCTAGCAGAGTGTCGAAAATCTGTTTTACAAATATAGGTGATAAACCCATGGATGGTTCATCAAGAATAACAAAATCAGGATCAGACATAAGTGCTCTGGATACAGCTAGCATCTGTTGCTCTCCACCACTCAACGTACCTGCTTGCTGCCTTCTTCTCTCCTTTAATCTCGGAAATCTTTCGTATTCTCTTTCTATAAGCTCTTGAATTTTTTGTTTCTCTTTTTTAATCGTAAAGGCACCAAGAATTAGATTATCCTCTACCGACTGATCACCAAAGACCTGACGACCTTGGGGGACATGGGATATACCATACCCTAAAATTTTATGAGCAGGCGTACCTGTAATCACATTATCCTTATATAGGATAGTGCCCTCCTTCGCCTTCATCAACCCCGTAATCGCTTTTAATAGTGTTGTTTTTCCGGCCCCATTGGGACCAATAACAGCAACGATTTCACCTTCATTTACTTCCATTGACACATTGTGTAAAGCGGATGCATGACCATAACTAACCGACAGATTTTGTACCTGCAACAAGCTGGTTCACCTCTTCTCCCCCAAGATAGGCATCAATTACCCTTGGATCGTTTTGAATAGTTTCAGGATTTCCCTCACAAATTTTCTTACCGAAATCTAACACTGTAATATAATCACAAATATTCATTACAATATCCATATGATGCTCAACCAAAATAATAGACAATCCTGCCTTCTTCAGACGTTGGATCACATCCATGATTTTTACAATCTCTTTTGGACTAGCCCCTGCTGCCGGTTCATCTAGAATAAGTAATGCAGGTTTTAAAGCTAACCCCCTCGCTATTTCAACTAATCGCTGTTCTCCATATGGTAAGTCAGACGCTTTTTCATGGGCTCTTTTTTCTAAGCCAACAATTCGTAGTAGATCATAGGCTTTTTGTGCATAGTATTTCTCTTCATCAGATACCTGACCTAGATATAATAGGTTTTTCAGGAATCCTGTTTTGAAGTGACGATGAAAACCAACCATGACGTTTTGTAAAACGCTCATGTCTTCAAACAACTGCAGGTTTTGGAATGTTCTTGTAATTCCTTCTTGTGCTATACTATGA
>NZ_JBALOZ010000389.1:7528-12032 GCF_036965125.1 Bacillus sp. JJ1503 | reverse complement strand
AATTAGTACCAAGTCATAATATTTGATAATAATATTAATTATCGTTTATTGTATAAATGCTTTATTATTGAGCCAGTGTATATTTGTTATGGCTTTTACATTGAATAGTAGATAATAAGGGGTGGACTCCATGAATGCGGGGATTATTGGAATTGGCAGATGCTTGCCAGAGAAAATTCTTACTAATGCGGATTTAGAAAAAATGGTTGATACATCAGATGAATGGATTAGAACACGTACCGGTATTGAAGAAAGAAGAATTGCGGATGATGATACCGATACATCTGATCTCGCTTACGAAGCGGCAAGGAAGGCGATCGAGAACGCAAATATTTCACCGGAAGATTTAGATATGATCATAGTTGCAACCGTTACACCTGACCGTCCTTTCCCATCTGTTGCTTGCATGCTTCAGGAAAGGCTGGGGGCTGTCAAAGCTGCCGCGATGGACGTTAGTGCTGCATGTGCTGGATTTATGTATGGAATTGTTACAGCAAAGCAATTTGTGGAGGCTGGCACTTATAAGCACGTATTAATAGTAGGGGTTGAAAAGCTTTCAAAAGTCACAGATTGGGAAGATCGAAATACTGCTGTATTATTCGGGGATGGTGCCGGTGCCGCTGTCATTGGCCAAGTATCTGAGGGCAGAGGAATCCTATCCTTTGAACTAGGCGCCGATGGAACAGGCTCAAAGCATTTATATCAGGATGAATATATTATTATGAACGGTCGCGAAGTATTTAAATTCGCAGTCCGCCAAATGGGTGAAAGCTGTGTAAACGTATTAGAAAAAGCGGGTCTTACGAAAGAGGATGTTGACTTCTTAATACCTCACCAGGCCAATATCCGGATTATGGAAGCATCGAGACAGCGTCTTGATTTGCCCGAAGAAAAAATGTCAAAGACGATTCACAAATATGGAAATACATCAGCGGCGTCTATTCCTATTTCCATCGTTGAGGAATTAGAGGCAGGAAAGATTAAAGATGGAGACTTAATTGTGATGGTCGGTTTCGGCGGCGGATTAACATGGGGTGCCATCGCTATGCGTTGGGGCAGATAGGCAGAATTCCACTAAGTACTATAATTATCGTAAGAATGTTCGTTAAATATCTATAATAGCAAAGGAGATATAAATTAATGAATAAACGTAGAGTTGTTGTTACAGGCATAGGCGCTGTAACACCGCTTGGGAATGAAGTAGAAACTACTTGGAAAAATATCCTTGCAGGTGTATCAGGTGTAGGGCCTTTAACAAGAGTTAATGCAGATGAATACCCAGTTAAGGTTGCTGCGGAAGTAAAGGATTTTAATGTCGAAAATTTCATGGAAAAAAAGGATGCTAGAAAAATGGACCGCTTTACACATTATGCGGTTGCAGCGTCTTTAATGGCGGTAAAGGATGCAAATTTATCGATCAATGAAGAAAATGCTGATCGTGTTGGTGTTTGGATTGGCTCAGGAATTGGCGGCATGGAGACATTCGAAAATCAATTCGAAACATTTCTAAATCGCGGTTACAGAAGGGTTAGCCCATTCTTCGTTCCTATGATGATACCTGATATGGCAACAGGACAAGTGTCCATCACTCTAGGTGCTAAAGGATTTAATTCATGTACAGTTACAGCATGTGCAACGGGCACAAACTCTATTGGCGATGCCTTTAAAGTTATTCAGCGCGGTGATGCCGATGCAATGGTAACAGGTGGAGCTGAAGCACCGATTACGAAAATGTCAGTTGCAGGATTTTGTGCAAACACTGCATTATCAACAAACCCAGATCCGAAAACAGCTAGCCGCCCATTTGATAAAAATCGTGATGGGTTTGTTATTGGCGAAGGAGCTGGAATCGTTGTTCTTGAGGAGCTTGAACATGCTCTTGCCAGAGGCGCAAACATCTACGCTGAAATTGTAGGGTATGGTGCCACTGGTGATGCTTACCATATTACAGCACCTGCACCAGAAGGAGAAGGCGGAGCTCGAGCTATGAAAATGGCTATAAATGATGCTGGTTTATCACCAGAGGATATTGATTATATTAATGCTCACGGAACTAGTACGGATTACAACGATAAATTTGAAACAATGGCAATTAAGGCGGTATTTGGAGATCATGCTTATAGGTTGGCTATAAGCTCTACGAAATCAATGACTGGCCACCTTCTCGGAGCGGCTGGCGGTATAGAAGCTATTTTCACTGTTTTAGCTATGAAGGAAGGTATTTTACCGCCAACCATTAATTACGAAACGCCAGATCCAGAATGTGATCTTGATTATATTCCAAACGAGGCTAGAAAGAAAGAAATTAGAGCAGCAATCAGTAATTCATTAGGCTTTGGTGGCCATAATGCAACGATTGCATTTAAAAAATACGAATAATGATAAAAAGAAGAAGGTCAAAATCTTTGGATTTGGTCTTCTTCTTTTTTAATTTAAGTTAAATCTGGGACTTTCGCAAATAAATCTATTGCTTTCGCAAATAAATTCGTGACTTTAGCAAATAAATCTCCGCTGTCTTTTTGTTCAACCCCCTTATTAACAAAAGAGACCACTTTTCATAAACTAAATATAAATGATCAATGTGAGGAGGGTATCCAGATAATGGCGGTAGTACGTACGGACCTGTGGCTTGATGATGATTTCTCTAACTGTGAGAACATATGCGCAAGGTTCTCAAAATCGTTTTCCGGAGACAGCCCTAATAAAATTTATAAATACTTAAGTCAATTTGGTATGTACAAACCAAATAGGCAAAGCTATGAAAATTTTACCGAGCTTAAAAAGCGGAATTACTGGAAAAAAGTCGAGGCGATATTTAGAAAGTACAAGAAAGAATGGAAAGGTCCTGATATTCCCATCTATATTTTTCCTATGGCATCCATAAACTCGTTATTTTCCCAAGTGAAAACGACTAAATCCGGTGTAGCCTTCAAAGATAAATTATTCCTTTTTCTCACACCTTTAGAGGATGATCTAGAGCTGGAGGCCTTATTCATACACGAGTATCACCATACATGCAGACTTCAGCATCAAAATAAAAAGATAGAGGATAACACATTAATCGATTCTATGATATTAGAAGGGCTTGCAGAGCACACAGTTAAAGAATACTGCGGGCAAGACTATTTAGCATATTGGTGTAAAAGTTATTCTAAGAAAGAAATTCTTTATTTTTGGGAAAGGTTTTTAAAACAGCAAAGAAGCACGAAGAGGTTTTCTAAACTGCATGATGATATTCTTTTTGGCAGGGGGACATATCCTAAAATGATAGGCTATTCCGCTGGTTTTGTATTCGTTTCCATGTACAAAGAGAAAAAGGATCTTTCTTTGCAAGAATCATTTAAATTAGATTCAGAAACTTTTATTACTAGCCTTTTAAAAGAAAAAACAACTGAATAAATGCCTGATTTTAGCTGGATCTAACAGGACCCAGCTTTTTATATTTTACTAGATAAGAACAGTGCAATAGATATTTTTTGAATTTTATACTAAATATATTGTATATAGAAAATAGAATATTATAAATAATTCTTGAATTCGTAATCTTTCTGTAATAATATACAATTAAACACTCAAATAATTCCATTTTAGATAATATCTATAAAATATGTAAAAAAAGATATTTTTGAATATTAACTAGGGACTTTTTGGAGGCTCTTTTCTAAAAGACAAGTTGCCCAAAACTACTGATTTTTGGACGGAGGGTATTATGACAGCATTATTGGAATTAAGAAACTTAAAAACTTACTTTATGAAAAAGAAAATAAATATTCCTGCTGTTGATGGCGTTGATTTAAAAATACATAAAGGTGAGACGGTTGCACTTGTTGGAGAATCAGGATCAGGAAAGAGTATTACTTCCCTCTCAATAATGCGCCTAATCCCAAGTCCGCCCGGAAAAATTGTGGACGGTGAAATCCTTTTTGACGGAAAGGATTTAGCTAAGCTTTCCGAAAATGATATGTGTAAGATCCGTGGGAATGATATCTCTATGATTTTCCAGGAGCCAATGACATCATTGAACCCTGTTTTGACAATTGGAGAACAAATTATTGAGGTTCTGATGTACCATCAAAAAATGTCTAAAAGCATCGCGAGAAATCGAGCCATTGAAATGCTTGAACTTGTAGGATTTTCTCGTGCAAAAGCGCTCATTGATGAATATCCCCACCGGCTTTCAGGCGGCATGAGACAGCGTGTCATGATTGCAATTGCCATGAGCTGTAATCCAAAGCTTCTTATTGCGGATGAGCCGACCACAGCCCTTGACGTTACAATTCAAGCTCAGATTCTAGACTTAATGAAAGACTTAAGCCAAAAATCCGAAACTTCTATCCTAATCATAACCCATGATTTAGGTGTTGTTTCTGAAATTGCGGATCGTGTAGTTGTTATGTACTGTGGTCAAGTGGTAGAAGAAGCCAGTGTAGATGATTTATTTGATGAACCGCTACACCCTTATACAATCGGATTATTGGGATCGATTCCATCACTTGATGCAGAT
>NZ_JBALOZ010000389.1:0-7514 GCF_036965125.1 Bacillus sp. JJ1503 | reverse complement strand
TCCTCCTCCAGAGCACTTTCCGAAAGGATGCCGTTTTGCACCTCGCTGCCCACATGCGTTTGATCGATGCCATAGCGAAGCACCTGAGTTAAAGCCAATTAAAGGCTCAAGATCGGCACGCTGCTTTTTACATGTGGAAAAGGAGGCTACACTATGAATGCAACAACCTCATTAGGTAAAAAGGAGCAAGCATACACGAAAGATTCGGAATATATATTAGATGTTAAGGACTTAAGGAAGCATTTTCCTATTAAAGCTGGCTTTTTACAAAGGACCGTAGGGTCTATTAAAGCAGTAGATGGATTGAGCTTTAATGTAAAAAGAGGAGAATCGATTGGAATTGTTGGTGAATCGGGCTGTGGAAAATCAACCGCAGGACGGACACTAATTCGACTGTATGAACCAACTAGCGGGGATATTATCTTTAGAGGTCAGAATATTTCAAAAATGAGCGAAGGAGATCTTCGTCGGACAATCAGAAAAGATATCCAAATGGTTTTTCAGGATCCGTATGCGTCATTAAATCCTAGGAAGACATTGAAATCTATTCTAAGTGAGCCAATGGTTACCCATAATTTATATGGCGGGAAGGAAAGACAGGAGAAAATTCAAGATCTCCTTGATAAGGTAGGCCTTAACCCGCTGTTTATTAATCGATACCCTCATGAGTTTTCCGGTGGACAAAGACAAAGGATTGGGATTGCCAGGGCTCTTGCGGTAAATCCTGATTTAATCATTGCTGATGAGCCTGTGTCCGCACTCGATGTGTCCATCCAGGCGCAAATTATTAACTTAATGGAGGATTTGCAATCGGAATTAGGATTAACATATGTGTTCATATCCCATGATCTAAGTGTCGTTCGTCACATTAGCGACAGGGTTGGGGTCATGTATTTAGGAAAAATCATGGGATTTGCGGGTAAAAAGGATTTGTACGATGATCCGCTTCATCCATATACTCAAGCACTTATGTCAGCCGTTCCAGTACCAAAGAAAAAAGGTGTACAGGCAAGGGAAAGAATTATTCTTAAAGGCGACTTGCCTAGTCCGGCAAATCCGCCCCAAGGCTGTGTTTTCCACACTCGATGTCCTGCAGCAACGGAAATTTGCAGTCAAAGGGTACCTGATTATAAAGAGGTTAAACAGGACCACTTTGTAGCCTGTCACTTATATTAATTTCTGTTATTAAATGCCAGATAAACTCATTCTATGAGATTTATGCATTTAGTATATAAATCTTTGAAGGGGGGCGATATATTTACACTCGTTTCTCTGAAAAAAGGATTTAGATTTAAAAAATAAACCTTAAGGGGGAAAATGAATGAAAAAGCCAGCGTGGTTACTAGTAAGCCTTATGCTAGTATTGTCTATGTTCTTAGCGGCATGTTCCGGCGGTCAGCAGACAACCCAGCCAAAAGAAGAGACACCGGCAAAAGAAGAAACACCGGCAAAAGAAGAGCCAAAAAATGAAGGACCTGTTACAGGTGGAGACCTAGTAGTTGGTTCAACAGGTGCACCAACAATGTTTAACCCTTTATATTCAAACGATGCATCTAGTTCTGATATTGAAGATATGATTTTTAGCAGTTTAACAGGTTCAGATATTGAACTTAATACAGTAACAGAAGGCAATCTTGCTGAGTCATTAGAGGCTTCAGAAGATGGTAAAGAATTTACTGTAAAAATTGTTGAAAATGCAAAATTCCATGATGGTGAGCCATTAGATGCGGATGATGTTGTATTTACATACAGCATTCCATTAAGTCCAGATTATGATGGTGTCCGTAAATCATATTTTGAAAATATCGAGAAGATAGAAAAAATTGACCAATATACTGTTAAATTTACTTTAAAGCAAGTAGATGCTCAATTCCCAGTAGTTAGTCTTGGATTTGGAATTCTTCCTGAGCATATCTTAAAAGATGTTCCGATTGCTGATCTTGGTGAGCATGAGTTTAACACGAAAAACCCAATCGGTTCAGGACCATTCAAATTTTCTGAGTGGAAAGACGGTGAATACGTAAAAGTTGTTGCTAATGATGATTTCTTTGATGGCCGTCCATACTTAGATTCTGTCACTTACAAGCTTGTTCCAGATGCAAACTCAATCCTTGCTCAGCTTCAAGCTGGAGATATTGATTACTATGCAGGTATCGCACAGCCAGACGTTCCAACGGTTGAAAGCTTTGCTGATGCAACTGGACTTCGTTTAGAGTCAGGTTTAGCCCTTTCCTATACTTATCTTGCGTTGAACCAGCGTGACGATAAGTTCAAGGACAAGAAAGTTCGTCAAGCTATTACACATGCAATTGACCGTAAAGCTATTGTTGAAAACGTAATGGCTGGATTAGGTGAAGTTGCACACGTTCCGGAAAGCCCATTAAGCTGGGCATATAATCCAGATGTACCAAAGTTTGAATACGATGTAGAAAAAGCAAAACAAATGTTAGCAGATGCTGGCTGGACTCCTGGTGCTGACGGCATCCTAGAAAAAGATGGCAAGAAATTCTCTGTAGAAGTAAAAACAAACCAAGGAAATAAAGTTCGTGAGGATATCGTTGTTATTCTTCAACAACAATTAAAAGAAGTTGGCATTGAAATCAAGCCTCAAATCGTTGAATTCAGTTCATTAATTGCTGATATCGACCCGGGTGTATGGAATTTTGAAGCAATCGTATTAGGCTGGAGCCTAGGTATTGACCCAGATCCAAGCGGCATTTTCCATACGAAAGAAATTGAGCAAGGCCTTAACTTTACTGGCTACTCAAATCCAGAGCTAGATGTATTAATGGATGAGCAGCTGCAAGAGCTTGACAAAGATAAGCGTAAAGAAATGATTGGAAAAATTCAAGCTGGTCTTGCTGAAGATCAAGCATATACATTCCTATACTATCCGAAAGAATTCCGTGCACTTCCTAAAAATCTAGAAGGCTATGAATTCCATCCGAAGGCTCAAATGTACAATATCCACAAATGGTGGTTAAAACAAGAATAGAATCATTCCTAATAAAAAGTAGGGGATTGGATACCCTTCCCTTACTTTTTATTTTTCAAATACTGAAAATTCTACACGTTAAATTTTAGGTCGTGTATTTTAAATAAACTGAAAGTTAGCGAAAGGGAGAATAGACGATGGTTTCATACATTTTTAGACGAACATTAATGGCTATTCCCTTGTTATTCGGAATTACCATTTTATCATTTGCCATCATAAAAGCGGCACCAGGCGGACCTGTAGCAATGCTTATGGATCCAAAAATGAAGCCGTCGGATAAAGCTAAATTCGAAGAAAAATATGGATTAAACGATCCTATTCATATTCAATATTTTAAATGGCTTGGAAATATGGCAAAAGGTGATTTCGGTGAATCTTTAATTAAACGGGGAACTCCAGTAAGTGAACTTATTCTTAATAGGCTGCCAAATACGCTATTATTAATGGTTGTTTCATTTGCAATTGCGATCATCATTGCTATTCCAATTGGCATTTATTCGGCAATGCGACCCTATTCGCCACTGGATTATACGTTTACAGTCAGCTCCTTTCTCGGGGTTGCAACACCCAACTTCTGGTTAGGACTCATTTTAATTATGTTTTTTTCAGTTAAATTAGGCTGGTTCCCAACTGGGGGAGTGGCAACTTTAAATGCACCATTTAGTATTTGGGACCGTATACATCATTTAATTCTACCAGGCTTTGTTTTAGCGACAGCGGATTTAGCGGCTCTTACACGGTACACAAGATCTTCAATGCTGGATGTCCTAAAGCAGGATTATATCCGTACGGCCATGTCAAAAGGATTCAAAGAAAATAAAGTGGTCGTTAAGCATGGGGTTAGAAACGGTATGATTCCAATTATCACACTTTTTGGTTTAATGCTTCCATCCTTTGTTGGCGGAGCAGCCATAACAGAGAAGGTTTTTGCTTGGCCAGGTCTTGGGCAATTATTTATTGACTCTGCTTTTCTTCGCGACTATCCAGTCATTATGGCGCTAACCGTAATTTCAGCAGTGTTTGTTGTAATTGGAAATTTGCTAGCGGATATTTTGTACGCAATTTTCGATCCGCGTATCGAGTATTAAGGAGGGGTTTATTTGTCACAAATAAATGCGGAAATTTCACAAGATGATTTAAAATTAAACCCCCATTTAAAAAGCAAGCCTGATACTTTAACTAGAATATTTTTCCGAAAATTTATGAAAAATAAGTTGGCTGTTATAGGAGCCATCGTGTTGTTTATTATTATCATGTCATCCATATTGGCTCCAGTCATTGCGCCATATAAATTTGAGGATATGAATTTATTGCATAAGTTAAAAGCGCCGGGTGCGGAATATTGGCTAGGGACAGATCGATATGGACGGGATATTTTCACAAGGCTATTATATGGCGGACGGATTTCTTTACTTGTAGGCTTTGGCTCTGTTGCCGGGGCTCTTATTATCGGGGTTAGTGTTGGGGCAATTGCTGGTTATTTTGGCGGAATTATTGATGCAATGTTAATGAGATTAGTTGATATTGTGATTTCAATACCAAGTCTCTTTTTATTAATCACAGTAGTCTCTATTTTTAAGCCAAGTACTTTTAACTTAATTCTTGTCATTGCTTTAATTAGTTGGACAAGTACTGCAAGGCTTGTGAGAGGGGAGTTTCTAACGTTAAGAACAAGGGAGTTTGTGCTTGCTTCGAAAACGATAGGGACTAAATCTTACAAAATTATTTTTAATCATATATTGCCAAATGCGATGGGGCCAATTATTGTTTCTGCTTCATTGTTAATTGGAAATGTCATTTTGACGGAAGCTGCCTTAAGTTATTTAGGACTAGGTATTCAGCCACCTACTCCTAGCTGGGGAAATATGCTTCAAGATGCACAAGATTTTACAGTTTTGAAAACAGCACCTTGGTATTCTTTTTTCCCGGGCTTGCTCATATTGATTACTGTTTTATGCTTTAACTTTATCGGAGATGGTCTCCGAGACGCCTTAGATCCAAAAACCCAAGATTAAAGATGAAAAGTCTCTGCCTGATTTTTACATAGGGGAGGCTTTTATTTTTTGTTTATTTATCGTTGTACTGTTTGAAATATTTCCCTCCCTCTTACTAAATTAGGAATAATTTTACTTCCCTCTGCCCATACTGAGTGACAAATAGCTTGTTGAAGCGGGGGGTAAAAGATGTTATATCTTCACGATGTTTGGGTGAACTGGTTTGAAGGAGAAGAAAATGGATATAATGTTTGCCACTTTCATGAATGGCGTAAAGAAGATGGGGTAGAACTTTTAGACCAAGTACCATTAATCAAAATTGATTCTGTTCTGTTTAATTACATTGAAAATGATTTATCGGAATTGCCTCAACAACTGTTAGATGATATTTATCAAAAGGCTTATTTAAGGAAGAATCATGAGCGTGTCCAATTAGACTATTGTTTTGTTGTATCAGATGGAGAGGGAATATTAGCAGTTGATACGATCGGCTACAATATTCCTATTCGAAAAAGCAGGCTCATTCCAAGACAGGAACAACTAGCCTATGAAATGCTTTCTAATCATGATGCCACACCATATTCCTTTAATGATCAAAGGGCATTAAAGAATTTTCATATTCTTTCTCCCTCACCTGAATTGATGGCTGGGCTTACTAGAAAAGAAAGACAATTAAAGCAACTCATGTTTATGGCGCTAGATCAGCTTTATTCTTCCAAAAATGTAGCTGAAGTCCGTTATTGGTATACCGAGTGGAGTCCAGAAAGTTATAAGGCTATTCAGCAAATGGCTTTTGAGGAGGCTTGGCTTCAGTTATTTGAACAGAGCAAATATGGATGGACGAACAAGCATGAGCAATTCTGTGAAAACTTAATTAAAGGGCAGCCATTTTTTGAGAAATTATGGGAAATGGAGCACGGTCCTAAAGTAAATTAAGAAGAAAGCAAAAAAATCTATCATCAACGTGATAGATTTTTTTAGCTTTTATCTTCTTTTTCTTCCTAGCCCCATTGCATTTTCCATCTTTTTTAGCATTTTATTGGCAACTGCTGCAGCTTTTTCAGCACCCTGATCTAGGATGTCATCGAGCTCGTTTGATTCCATAAGGGCATAGTATTTTTCTTGAATAGGTTTGATTTCATTTATGACTACTTCAGCTAAATCAGATTTAAAATCTCCGTACCCTTTTCCTTCATACATGTTTTCAATTTCACTAATTTCTTTACCGGAAAAAATCGAATAAATCGAAAGAAGATTAGATACACCAGGTTTATTTTCTTTATCAAATTTCACGATTCCTTCAGAATCGGTTACAGCGCTTTTTATTTTCTTTTCAATTTGTTTAATATCATCAAGAAGGGTAATAGAAGCCTTCTTATTTGGATCGGACTTGCTCATTTTTTTAGTTGGCTCTTGAAGTGACATAATGCGAGCCCCAACCTTAGGGATTCGTATTTCAGGAATTGTAAATATTTCACTGTATTTTTTATTAAATCTTTCTGCCAAATCACGAGTTAATTCTATATGCTGCTTTTGATCCTCTCCAACAGGAACGAGATCAGAGCTATATAGTAGAATGTCAGCAACCATTAAAGGCGGATACGTTAATAACGCGGAAGGAACCGCATCTCTTCCAGCAGCTTTGTCTTTGAATTGTGTCATTCTTTCAAGCTCCCCAATATAGGAAATACATTGCATCATCCATCCGGCTTGTGCATGAGCAGGTACTTCGGATTGTATGAAAAGGGTAGCTTTTTCTGGGTCAATCCCAACGGCTAAATAGAGTGCTGCTAAGCTTCGAATATTATTTCTTAGCTCCAATCTGTCTTGCGGGACTGTGATCGCATGCTGATCCACAATACAAAAATAACAATTATACTCATCTTGCAGTTCAACAAATTGCTTGAGGGCACCAATATAATTCCCTAGTGTAATGGTACCGCTTGGCTGTATGCCAGAAAAGATCGTTTTCTGAAAAAGAGACAGTACAAAAGATTAAGGCTCTAATATTAATTCTATGATAAAATTTTTGGACAAAAAAAGACCATTCATCCCTAATAGATAGGGACGAATGGTCCGCGTTGCCACCCTAATTACTCAATATGAGTCACTCTTTACTATGCTTAAAGCGCGCATAGAACCCCCTGTAACGTGAGGAGACGTCATTCGTTTAATAATAGAGGGCTCAAAAGTCCATTCGATCTACATGGTTACCTGTTTCCACCATCCACAGGCTCTCTTGAAACCAAAGTAAATGTACTACTCTTTCTCATAGCCGATTGCAATTATTTTATTACTCTTAAGAATATAACAAATGAAATAAATAATCAAGAGTAGCACACAATAAATTTAAACAGAAATCATTATATTCAGAAAGTTCTTTTTTCTAGAGGGTATAAAAATCGACAAAATACCGCAAAAAAATTACTTTTTTTAAATTTTTTTATTGGTCTAAAAACTCCCATTTTATAAGTACTTTCTGTATAAATAAATTAATAGATTGCTATATTCGAAACAATCTGGAC
>NZ_JBALOZ010000388.1:646-4337 GCF_036965125.1 Bacillus sp. JJ1503 | reverse complement strand
TTTTTAAAAGAGCGATTTCACATTAAAAGAACCGTTTATTTTTAAGAAAAACCTAGAAAAGTAAATTGTTACTTATATTAAACTGACCTTACCCAGCATAAAAAGAAAAAAGCGAACTCCTATAAAGGAGCTCGCACACGTTGGGTAAATAAATAATTGTATTTATTTCAGCATTCGCTATATTTCGGATAACTTAGTTTAACTTTTGCTCGTGGGGTCATTTTCAACATTTGTTTTTTTTGTACCTTTACTAACATAAGGTTTTGCACTCTTTTTTTTGTTTGCACTAGCTTGCCAACGATTCCAACCCTTCTTGTCTGTTCCTCTCCCAGTTCCACCTTTTCCTTTAGCTTTACTCATAAAATCACTCCATAATTATTCTAGGTTAAGTTACCTATCTGGTTAGTTTTGGTCATTTTACTCGGTTATTAACCAAGCATATTGCAATAAATAACATCCTTCCAGTCACTTTTTCTGTATATTCTTCCTCCATTAATGGCCCTTAACACAACGAAAGAGCGTAATTCTTGCTACAGAATCGCACCCATTTGTTGAATATTATTGCTTAATCCAACATAAGCACTCGTTTGAATAACCCAAAAAGGGTTGGTAATTTAGCCCTCTCTACAAAAGGATAATAAAATTGTTAATTTAAATGTAGGAGAATTTGTGATTATGTGATACACTTTGTTTACCATTTGATTTACTGTTTTATATGTGCCCTACTCATTCGTGAGTGGGGTTCTTTGCTTATAAGATAAATAAAAAACAGACTCTATAAAGAGCCTGCTTGAGTTTGGTTTTATTATTAAGCTTTACGCACGTTAGCTGCTTGAGCTCCACGTTGACCTTGCTCAACATCGAAAGTCACAGCTTGACCTTCTTCTAAAGTTTTGAAACCTTCGCCTTGAATAGCTGAGAAATGTACGAATACGTCTTCTCCACCTTCATGCTCGATGAATCCGAAGCCTTTTTCGCTGTTAAACCATTTTACTTTACCATTTTCCATTTATGTTGCCTCCTAGTGTGAAAAACACACATTGTGTTACTATCCTTGCTCTCAGTGATCATCAAGACGAAAAGTTTTACTAAAACTATCCTTTACACCGAACAAAAATAATTCATATTTAGATTAACATTTTTCACAAGTATTTGCAAGAAGACATGCAAGCTACTATTTTACAACTCATAAATTTACACAACTGGTTTTGCATTCTTTTGTTGTTCTTATTCAGGTAGAGCGCTCTTTAATGGAATAACTAGGATTTGGACTCAATACTAGAATCATTTTGATAACAACCCAACCTGGTAGTATAAAAGGACTTTGTCCTACAAATTTTCTAAGTTCTTTATAATTATCCATTTTTGCAACTCATTTTTTAAATCTGGTGTTTAAAAAGAGTATTTTTCTACTAAATAAAGGTTCAACAAAGAAAAGCATCTGATCTACCACCACAATTAATAGTTATATAGTTCAACTAGGAATTAGTCCAGTCATTCTAGAATATATGTAGGTAAATAGTGTAATTGGAGGGGTAATTTTGGCTTTTGTTGCGATTTATACAGTTGGTAGGTTAAAACATCCAAATGAACATCCTGCCTCTCGTAAGTTTTTTGAAGTCGGAAATGAAATAATTCGACAGGCTGCTAAAACTGGGCATCTAATAAAGGAATTTTCACCTAATAGAGTACTTTTCCCTGAGAAAGCAATTAAAGGAGAGGGTTCCCCCATTCTCACACTAACAGTATGGAAAAGCCTTCAATGTTTATATCGTTTTACCTATTCAGGTCAACATAAGCAAGCTTTACGGGACAGGAACAAGTGGTTTGGACCTCTTCAAGAGAGACAACCTAATTATGTGGTGTGGTGGACGGAGAAGGTAACGGATGTTTCATGGAAGGAGGCTTTCAAGAGATACGACTTTTATATTCAACATGGAACAGATCCTTTTGCATTTGACTTTAAGCACGCATTTGATGAATTTGGGGAGACGATCTTGCTTAAATAGCTGGGGTCAATTCTCCTGCTCTGTATAGGAAGCGGAGCATCTCCTTATTGAACAAATCAGTTTAAGTGCATTTCTTCAAAATCTCACATGAATATCCCGTTTTTTTAAGAGTCTTATTCCATTAAATGTCCCGATTGTGGAGGAAAAATACGAAAAGCAAAATGGATTCTAAATTATATTTCTAATACAGCCGTTACTTCAATTATTTTTAAGTTCATTTTCTAAATCCTTAAGGAGAACATCTATATTTACAACTGTAGTATCTTCAGCCTAGCTCTTTTATTTATCGGGGCATAGGCTGTTATTGGATGGGGTTGTAAATGGCAAAGAAAATATATACAAAAAAGACAGGGGAAAACCGCCTGTCTTTGTTTGCTGGTGTAGTTTAAGGAAGCAAACTAGGTATAACTCTTTTTGCCCCATAATAAGCCTCTTTATAATAGCTTCCATTCATGTCACTAACAACAACGTCTAATTTGTGGTTCGCCATATGAAGTAATTTATTATCTCCAATATAAATTCCTACATGTTCAATTAGTCCGTTATGGTTACCGTCAAAGAAAACTAAATCCCCACGTTTTAGGTTTTTCCTTTCAACGGGTGTTCCCATTTCATACATATCATCTTCATTTGCTGTACCTAAGTCAATTCCGTTTTGTTTGAAAATATAATCAAGGAACGAAGCACAACGGAATTTAAGGGAGGCATAGTCTACTTTACCTAGATCAGAGTATTCAGCCTTTCCTATTAAGGATAAACCTGTATTGATAATCTTGTTCGTAATGACTTCTTCTTGGTTCGCTGTTTTCTCAGGCATTAACCTAATAACAGAACCCACTTGCATATTCATTGGGTCAACTGTTGGGTTAAGTTCCATTAGTTTCTTATAATCCAGTCCGTAACGCTTTGCAATGAGCGAAAAAGAATCTCCTTTGTATACTTTGTAAGATTCGAACGGCGGTTCTTTAAACATAGTCATTGCATTGGCTGGAACTGTTGCACCTCCTAGCACTCCCAAAGCTACTACACTAGCAATGATACTCTTTTTCATTTCAAAACCTCCAGTGTGGTATATTTTTAGGTCTCATGAAGCACTCTATTATATTAAGGTATATAAAACTGTAATTCTACTGGTAATTATATCTACACAAATCTTTTTTTTAAAAATACCCTTGCATCAAATTGACGGAACCACCAATGAGAAAACATCACCAATTCTTGTTCATCATGAATATCAAATGTGTATCCATCTTCTTCTCTCATTTCTTAATAAGTGTCGATCATTTCCTGTAATCCATAATCAGTATCTTTAAATGTAAAAGATCCACAATCAATATACAGCGATTCAACCTTATACCCAATTCGGTCTAAAAGGTTATGTTGAAGCAGTTTATCTTCCTTTTCATTTCTCCGCATAGCAAAGGTAGCTAGGATATGTGGTGGTATTGCGACCTTTAAACATTTAATCTCGTCATCCAGATATGATGTTGAGAAAAGCATTTTTTCATCATTAAAAAAATTGGTCAAATTTTTATTTCCCCCAGTATGATATAAAAAAAGACAGGGTGGGTTATCCATCCTGTCTTAACATAATTACTCTTTAGTTATCTAAGTTTAAATAAATCAATGTTCCCCTAAATGGTTACATGGTTATTTGAAATGGGATTAAACAGGTCCACCGG
>NZ_JBALOZ010000388.1:0-628 GCF_036965125.1 Bacillus sp. JJ1503 | reverse complement strand
ATTAAAATTTCTACTTAATGCAAGAATTACCCATTTACTCAATCGTTTGTCTTTCGGTAATCGGTCAATTGAACCAAAATTAGCTTTTTGCTCCAGAGATAAGCGATTTGTATCAATGGTATGGTTTAACTCTTTTTCTTTCTGCACTAGCTTATTGAAACGTTCAGGTGCTATTTCTCGCATCATTGCCATAGGTCTGATGTTGAGAAAATACAGCCAAAACAACTAGTACGGTTCCAGCCAAGCAAGTACGCTGGATGTGGAAGAAATCTTCTTTTCTCATATTCGTCCCAAATCATCTGTTCTGACCAATCAATCACTGGCCGCCAAGCGTGTACAAGTCTCATATTGCTATTACAGGCATGTATTTCAGTTTCGAAATACATTGCTCTGTTAGGAGACTCTTCTCTTCGTTCACCAGTAATTACAAGAATCTTTTTATCTTTATATCTTGGATAATTATTTAATACCCTACGAAAGGCATCAATTTTCACATATGGTGAACACCATCTGACTCTTAAATCAGGACTCATTGCAAGCCATTTATGCCTTGTACTTTTTTTACCATTCCTTGTAGGTAGCTTAACTATTTCTCCGTTATCACAGTAATAAACGTTATCAGTAAGAC
>NZ_JBALOZ010000387.1:0-3367 GCF_036965125.1 Bacillus sp. JJ1503 | reverse complement strand
AAACAACTCTAAATATTTTTTAAAAATAAGGAAAAATAAATTTGTTCACTTATAAATTACCACTTTTTTTGGAAATAGCCTTGAAAGGCGGTCTTATATACCATAGGTAAAAGAAAACTTAAACTATGGACAAACCAATATGTAATTATTATTTTATTGTCTTTAGTAATGTTTTGTGCTTTTTATATGATTACAGCAGGTTTCCCCAATTTCGCCGTATCAACCATATGTGATAATCCTGCGATTGCAAAAGATATTGTTTATCACCCTTATCAACAGTTAATTTGTATTTCATGTCAGACATTATAAGGGAAAAATCACAAAGGATAGGTGATCAGTAGAAAATACTCTCAATCTATCCTTTTTTGTACTACAAATGACCTCAATTACCACAATATTGTGGTATGCTTTCTTCAACTAAAGCACCCGTTACTTTAAGTACAGTTCTTCACAAAGTCAATAAAATAATGGATTAGTTGAACTTCAATTATTCTGGTTGTTATCAGAAAACAATTTGAAAAGAAATAAAACTACAACTGCTAATCGGGTAGCGTTTTTCAAATGCTAAAGAATCGAAGTCTCTCATAAATTCATCTACATCTTTTTCTTCTATTTTTGCATATAAAGCCAGTGTATTCGCTGAAATTTGAAAGTTATCATTCAAAATTTCAATGATTGCTTTGACTCTTTCATCTGCTGTCACGAGTGTCATTCCGTCTGATAATAAGCCAATCATTGACACAATATGCCCTATCTTTTCGTGAGGTAAATGAGCTAAATCAGCTTTATGATTTGAAAACTCTAAAACTGTTTTTTCATCAAGACCACTAATTAAACCAAAAGTGTTAGGAGTTATTTTATAATCCTCAAGAATGATTTTTAAATTATCACTTGGGTCTCCACTTTTTATATCCATTTTATTAAATCCTCCCGAAAATATATGTGTTTATACGTCACTACTTCTATACCAACTGTTTAAATTCCTCTTGAAGTAACCTGCCTCGTTTGTTGAACAAGAAAAAGAGATGCCGCTACTACCTTCATTCTTAAACTCTTGTCCCCATTACTTTAAGTAAAACTATTCACAAATCATCATTTACTTCTTAAATCAAAACTTTCGCCTGTATCGTTCCATTCTACTTTTATCACTAACTCATCTTCTGCACTCGTAGAAGGACTATTAACACTTAATGATTTGTTGTAATATACACCTTCTTTATTTAATGTAGCATCATTCGCACCGAAATCTAATACTCCGTTATTCTTTGATTCCACATAATAACGAAAAGTGTCAATTCCCTCTAAGTTATTTCCTTTGTTATTAAGCTGAATTTGATATGTTTCTTCTTCATTAGTTTGATGAACGGTTACTTCAGCTAACCAATTTTCACCTTCGCCAACAAACGTTAAGTCATTCTTATTCGTTTGGCACGCAGATAATAGAGATACCAAAAATATGATTAGTACAAATAATTTTTTCAAAATATTATCTCCCCTGTAAACAATAATTTGTTTTAGCATATTTTTTCACTAACCTGCCCCGATAGTACAATAACTTCAACAAAAATAAGCATTAATCCTTCTTGGATTAATGCCCCCCCCGTCAGCACAATAAGACACCTTATGCTTTAACATTTGATTTTATATTTTCAACAATTACGAGTAAAAAATATAAAAGAATGAATACGATAGAACTGCCCAGATATAATTCGAATTTTGATGAAAACATTTCTATTGTCCAACCATCTTCTGGCAACAAAAATGCAGCTAAAAAATTGGAGATCCCTATACCATCATTCACTTCAGAAATTATACTTGTTGTGTAATTTTGACCTAAAGCAACACTTGAAAGAATTGTGAATGCTATCATTGGTATTACTGCTTGAGACATTTTCAGTGTTCTCTTTGAAATAAAAACTCCCATTATAATTCCGTACAACAATATAATGAAAACCATAAAATCCCTCCCTAATTATTCCCTTAAAGTTAGTACGATTTAAATGCCTATAAGTTCCAATTTTAGATTGTTCTTGTTGAACTAACCTGCTCGTTAGCACAACAAGAATAAAGATGCTGCCGCTGCAACACCTTGTTTAACTCTTGCACCCGTTAGTGCAACAAGGAACTCAATATTTTAACAAGTTACACAAGTCGAAAATTTTCCGATTCAAGTCTGTTTAACCAGTTATGAACTAATGCATTAAATACATCGGTTTGTTCGATTTGTAGGTTGTGACCAGCCATATCAAGAACTGAAAAAGTTGCCCTCGGATAATCCTCAATAAGTCGCCAGACATCGTGATATCCGACTATATGGTCTTGGTGACCTGTTATAATTAGCGTGGGATATTCCAGTTTAGACGAAATATCGAAAGTAAAGCCATATCCGTTTTGACGGATGTAGTTCAGGAATTCTTCATTTGTTTGTTTAGAAGGAAGTAAAATTTCATTTCTAAACCTCTCCCATTCAGTTTGACCTTGCACTACCCCCATTGAGCAAAATTCCTCAGCATCCTCTGGAGACAAAAGAGATATCAAGTTGCTATCTCTTTTTATAATGGTCTGCTGTGGTACTACTCTGTCATTGAATTCAGGTATTGTCATTGGCGCAATCAGTAGTAATCCACGAACTGTATTCTGTCGTAAACTGGCTATACCTCTCGCAATGTACCCTCCATATGAATTACCACAAATAATAAACGGTTCACCAGGGATAAGTTGGTCTAAAAGATGTAATATTGCTTCTAACATATCATCAGAGTTATGAATAGATGGTTGTGGCTCGGATTGCCCCATTCCTGGCATATCTATGTATATTCTTTTCCATCCGCTTCGTTTCTCAAATAACGGTTCCATTGCATGTAACATTACTTGATGGTCAAGTGTCCAACCATGCAACATAACGATAGGATATCCTTCTCCAATTACCTTATGGTAAATCGACATGTATTCTTCCCCCTTTTCCTGTAAACGAGATTAATCAATAAATCAAGCATATACAAAATTGTAAAAATAATGAAGGGAATTATTCAATTAACCTAGGGTAAATCATTGCACTTGTTAGAATACCTAATCCGAAAGAACTTACAATATATCCGTTTAACTTTCTATCCAATTTCATCCCCCCTTACCCAAGGATTGCACCCGATAGTCTAAGTAGTTTTCTTCACAACGTCTACCCAACATATTGAAGAATTAACCGATATAATGCTATGCAAAGTCCTAAAATACTTGCTTTCATTTTAGAAGGATGGTTTCTTTTGCTACGAAACAAGTAAAAGAAAATTACTATAAATCCCAAGGGTATCCATAACTGAAAGACACCTTCTTTTGTACTTTGGGAATAAATTGGAGCAATATATGTGCT
>NZ_JBALOZ010000386.1:923-1960 GCF_036965125.1 Bacillus sp. JJ1503 | reverse complement strand
CCGTTAATCTGCGATAATTCTATTTCTTTTAGAAAGAAAGTGCTAAAATAAAGTGAATGATTCTGGGGAGGATGACCACATTGGTTGTATTGAATAAGCTTTCATTAGACCATAAATACGGACAGCTTTTTTTGTTTGTCGTCATCATGATCCTTACACAGCATAAACTATTTATCTTTTCCTATGCTCTTTTGTTAGCGATGATTATATATTTGACGATTGTCGCAAATCAAAGTCGCGTTTTTGTCTGGGTTTTGGCCGCATATACGATTGGGTATTTAGTTTTATTATATGGCGATCGACTAATTGAAGAATTACCATTAAATATAAGTTCAATTATGATCATAAATCGTTCACTCCTATTATTCCCGATCCTTTTTATGGTCTATGTTATTAAGAAGTTTAAAAAGAATTGGAACCTTTATGGCTTGAAGCCTAATTGGATGGCAACCATTTCATTTCCATTTATATGGAGCGGATTCCACACTGTTACAATTAGAGTCTTTTTATTGATTGCCTTATGTATTAATCTAGCAGCATTTATTCCCTTCCTGTCTTTAACAAAATTTAATTTTGAAGACCTTAACTTCTTACTGTTTATCATCCTTTTTTCGATCATAAATGGTACACTGGAAGAAATCCTTTGGAGAGGAATCGTCTTAACTAGACTAGTAGATTTGGCAGGTGAAAAAGCTGCGGTTCTCTTTTCGGGATTAGGCTTTGGCTTATCACATCTTGCCTTTGGATACTCATGGTGGCTATGTTTACTTTTTGCATTAGGCGGTATATTCTATGCTGGTATTACCATTCGTTCAGGAAGCATTCTTCCCGCCATCATCTGGCATATTATATTCAATGTATTCATGATTTTAAGCGGAATTATTACGTATATAGGATAATGAACAGCCAAAGATAGTATGAAGGAGGATTTCATGATGAAAATACATATTAGCGATGAGGCTGCGGCTTGGTATGAAGATGAAATGTTTTTAAACAAAGGCGATTATGTTCGTTTTTTTGCACGCTATGGCGGATGC
>NZ_JBALOZ010000386.1:415-876 GCF_036965125.1 Bacillus sp. JJ1503 | reverse complement strand
AGTACGGTACAACAAGGGTTTTCATTAGGTATCTCAAAGGATGAGCCCGTTAATGCGGGTGCTGAAACTACAAAGAATGGAATTACCTATTTTATTGAAGAAAAAGATATTTGGTATTTTGACAATCATGATTTGCATGTGGAATATAATAATAAAGCGAAAGAGCCCGATTATAAGTATCTATAAAAAAAACCTTTTCATTCACCTAATTTTTGAAGTGGCCCCTAAAAGTTAGACACGGTTATTTCATTAG
The DNA here is from genome assembly GCF_036965125.1 of Bacillus sp. JJ1503. Classification (NCBI taxonomy): domain Bacteria; kingdom Bacillati; phylum Bacillota; class Bacilli; order Caryophanales; family Bacillaceae; genus Bacillus; species Bacillus sp. JJ1503. The sequence goes on along the minus strand of NZ_JBALOZ010000386.1, from coordinate 623 downwards.
GCGTCGAGTTTGGTATGAGTTCGATATTGTATCGGATTCATGCCTTTTAATTTTGCCTTAATGCGTTTTGTGTGTTTTAATACATTATGTACTTTTCCAGCTCGCTTTTAAAATGCTCCACACTCTCAAACTCTTTTATATAGAGAAACTTTGTCTTCATAATCCCGAAGACTTCTATTTATTAGCTTTGGCTTTTTCGTTACTCCAT
>NZ_JBALOZ010000386.1:0-198 GCF_036965125.1 Bacillus sp. JJ1503 | reverse complement strand
TTTTTCATCAAAAATGATTATCTTGTCGGGACATTTAAAGGGGTTCTTATGTATATCACACTCGAAATTGGCATGATAAGCCATATCCCCACAACAATGTTTTTTCATAATTTCATTTCTCCTTATTTAGTTCAAGCACTCATTAGTAAAATAAGGTTTAAACTTCTTCCTGATATATTTCTGATTTTATCTTCTTTA
>NZ_JBALOZ010000385.1:0-5767 GCF_036965125.1 Bacillus sp. JJ1503 | reverse complement strand
AAATTTGATTGTTTTTAGAAATCATTAAAGGCATCTCTTGATATACATGTCCAAGTTCTTTTATGGACGGAATAAGTATAAGGATGATTAGATGGAAAAGATAGAGGAATTAACAACACAATTAAATAGCATGAATATTACAAGTAAAGTTGAAGGCATTATCTTAGATATTATTTTTCGACACATTAAAGATATGGTTTTTATCATGAAGGTAGAGCCTGGCCCTGTTTTCACCTATCTTTTCGCTAATAAGCCAGGGCTAGAACATGCTAATTTGCCACTTGACTATACTGGGAAATCATTGGATGAAGTTCTCCCTTTTAAAACTGCTTACGTATTACAGCAAGAATATTTAAGAATACTTAGGCAGAAAAAATCTATTGGATTTTCAGATGAGGTTGTCCTTCCAGATGGAAGCAAGATGAATGGGGAGTCATTTTTGACTCCTGTGTTTGATGAAAATAACGAGGTAAGCTATGTCGTATCCGTCACGAGAGACATAACATCAGCATTAATAGAGAAGAAGCGATTAATTGAAAGTGAACAGAAATACCGATCCATCGTTGACCATAATTTAGATGGAATTCTAACAGTTAATCTGAATGGCATCATACAGGAGGTCAATCCTGCAGGGAGGAAATTAACAGGTTTGTCGGAAAAGCAGCTAACCAATCGGTCTATATTTGATTTAATTCCAGAACAGGATATAGAAGATATAAAAATGCTTTTCCACAAAACGAGGAATGGTTTTCCGATTGAAACACTCGATTGCCGATTTGTTCATCGAAAAGGACATTATTTAACGGTTCACATTAAGACTGCACCTGTTGTTGTGAACAAAGAGATTGTAGGTATATATATTATTACACGAGATATTTCTGAGCAGGCAAAAAATGCGGAAACTATTAAATATATGGCCTTTCATGACCAACTGACAGGTTTATATAATAGGAGAGCATTATTAGGAGATTTGGAGGAGCAAATTACTTCTGCAAAAAAGACAGGAAATGAATTTGCCCTTCTTTCAATTGATTTGGATCGGTTTAAATACTTAAATGATTCACTCGGACATATTTTAGGAGATGAAATATTAAAGAAAGTTGCAAACAGACTTTCTGAATTAAAAGGGTGCACCGTTTATAGGCAGGGCGGGGACGAGTTTATTATTCTTCTTTCACATACAGATAGAAATAAAGCTAGCAAATTTGCACAGAATATTTTATCTAAGTTTTCTAAATCCTTTTATTTAAGCTCTCAAGAATACTATATTTCACCAAGTATTGGGATTAGTATGTACCCGAATGATGGGAAGAACGCTGAGACTCTTATCAAAAATGCGGATGAAGCTTTATTTAGGGTAAAAGAAAAGGGGAAAGCTCATTTCCAATTCTATCGGACAGACATGAATTCAATCCTTAGAAATGTTGTTGAAATGGAAACACTCCTGCGAAAGGCGATCGAACGGGAAGAATTGTTTTTGCATTATCAGCCTCAGATTGATTTAAAGACAACGAAAGTATCTAGTTTTGAGGCACTATTACGCTGGAATAATCACGCACTTGGATTGATTTCTCCAGGAGAATTTATTCCGCTTGCAGAGGATACAGGTTTAATCATACCGATTGGAAACTGGGTCATTGACACTGCCTGTAAGCAAATTCGTGATTGGTCAGATAAATATCATCAGGATTTTAGAATTGCTATTAATATCTCTCCAAAACAATTCCAGCAGCACAATTTGCTTAAAATCATTCAAAAATCGATTGAAAAATATCGAATCAATCCTAGGGCTTTGGAAATTGAAATAACAGAAGGTGCCATGCAGGATACGAGGGATACAGCACCTATTCTATCAAGATTAAAGGAACTTGGAGTTTCAATATCTGTTGATGATTTTGGAACGGGCTATTCATCATTAAATTATTTAAAGCAATTTCCAATCGATGTATTAAAGATTGATCAGTCCTTTGTCAAGGATGTACTATTAAACGATAAAGATGCAGCTATTACAACGACTATCATCCATTTAGGGAGAAGCCTGGGGATGGAGGTAATCGCTGAAGGAGTAGAAAGCGCGGATCAGGCGGCATTTTTATTAAATGCCAACTGCCACAAAGCACAAGGATTTTTGTACTCTAGACCTCTTCCTGCAGATGAGATTGAAAATTACTTTCTTAAAGAATATTGCAATAAATAGAAAAAGGAAAAGCATATGCTTTTCCTTTTTCTATTCACTTACAAGCGTAAATACAGTCAATTCAGGCTTTGATAGAAAACGGAACGGAAGACGGGTAGTTCCTATTCCGCGATTGACATAAAGGGTTAATGGTGTGCCGCCAATTTCATAAAAGCCTTCATGATATTTTTCTGCAAAAGGAGGCTTTACAAGGGCACCAATGAAAGGAATCTGGATTTGTCCCCCATGGCTATGACCGCTAAGCTGCAGCTGGATATTTAACTGTGAAGCCTCATCTGCTAAATCGGGAGCATGTGATAAGAGGATTTTGTAAGAATCTTCAGGAACTCCTGCTAAAGCTTTACTGATGTCAGGATTTCCTAGCATGGCATCATCAATACCAATTATATACAAGCTGCTGCCATCAAGTAATTTTACTTGTTTATGACTGTTTTGCAGCAAATTAAAATCAGCTTGCTCAATGATGGATTTATAAATATCTGATCCGTACCCTCCATGATCATGATTTCCGTATATAGCAAATTTACCAAATGGGGCATTTAGCTTTTTAAGAAGAGGAATGATCTTATCGCCTTCTAAGTATTTATTAGGGGCGTCCAACAAATCTCCTGTAAAAAAGATAAGATCTGGTTTAAGCTCATTTATTTGCTCTACAAGAGTCATGAATTGCTGCCTATCATATTGAAAGCCCAAATGAGTATCACTGAACTGAACAATTTTGAAATGATTGAAGCTTTTTGGAATTGATTTATGACGAATCGGAAAATTATTTATCTCTAAGAGCCTAGGCTCAATATGACCTGCATAATAATATCCTCCAGCACCTAGACCGGAAATTGTAAGTAAAGAGCCGAATACTTTTTTCAAAAAAGACCTTCTCGTAACTTTTTTTGGCATGAATATTACCAACCAATCTAATTCATTTTCACCTAAAACATAGATACCTTCTTATACTATCAAACTCTTATCTTAAAAAAAAGGGAGAAAAATGGATTTAACCTAATTTATGAGTTTTGCAATTATGATAAAAGTCTTATAATTTATTAGAAAATTCAATCTGCTAGTGGTAAAATAGAGAATGAATGATCATTCATTATTAAGGAGGGGAAAGGATGAAAGAAAAGGTAGTAATTGTTACAGGTGGTTCAAGTGGTATGGGTAAATATATGGCAAAACGTTTTGCAGAAGCGAATGCTTTTGTTGTTATAACAGGAAGAACAAAGGAGCGTCTTGATGAAGCAAAATTAGAAATAGAAACATTTCCAGGGCAAGTGTTGACGGTTCAAATGGATGTTCGTGAAATAGAACATGTGAAAAATATGGTTGACGAAGCACTTAAAACCTTTGGAAGAATCGATTATCTCATCAATAATGCTGCTGGGAATTTTATATGTCCAGCTGAAAAACTTAGCGCAAATGGCTGGAATTCAGTAATCAATATTGTCCTAAATGGAACATTTTATTGCTCTAGTGAAATAGGAAAGTACTGGATCGAAAAGGGGATTAAAGGCAGTATCATCAATATGGTGGCCACTTATGCCTGGGATGCAGGTGCAGGCGTCATTCACTCAGCTGCGGCGAAAGCAGGCGTATTATCGATGACAAGAACATTGGCAGTAGAATGGGGAAGAAAATATGGGATAAGAGTAAATGCAATCGCCCCCGGCCCGATTGAACGTACAGGAGGAGCTGAGAGGCTATGGGAATCGGAGTCGGCTGCAGAAAGAACTATTAATAGTGTACCGTTAGGAAGACTAGGAAAGCCTGAGGAAATAGCGGAACTAGCTTATTTTCTATTTTCCGAGCATGCAGCCTATATTAATGGCGAATGTATTACAATGGACGGCGGACAATGGTTAAATCAATTTCCGTTCTAGATAATAAACCAGCAGGGGAGTAATTTTATTCCATGCTGGTTATTTTTTTCGAAAAGTTATTCTAATATTTGAAAAATTATCCTTTATAAAAAACTAACAGAAAATCTTAAGGAATAGTAGTATACTAAATCTAAGGGGAGTGGACAACTTCTCTTTCATCAATAATTGGTTGATTAGGAGATGTTATTTGTGAGTACATATCGTGTAGAAAAGGATTTCTTGGGAGAAAAGCATGTTCCGATTGAGGCTTATTATGGCATACAAACATTAAGAGCTGTTGAGAATTTTCCCATTACAGGATATAAATTAGACAAAGATTTAATTATTGCGATGGCAATTGTAAAAAAAGCTGCTGCGCTTGCAAACTCAAGTATCGGGCGTTTATATAAAGGAAAAGCGGAGGCTATCTGCAAAGCAGCAGATGAAATTATTTCAGGGAAATGGCATGATCACTTTATTGTGGATCCGATCCAAGGCGGAGCGGGAACATCCATTAATATGAATACGAATGAAGTCATCGCAAATAGAGGATTAGAGTTCTTGGAGAAGGAAAAGGGTGAATATTTTCATTTGAATCCAAATATTGATGTTAATATGGCCCAATCTACAAACGATGCTTTTCCAACAGCAATTCATCTTGCTGTTTATAGAGCACTAGAAACATTATTAAATACTATGAATGAAATGAAGGAAGCTTTTAATCAAAAAGCTATCGAATTTGATTCGGTTATTAAGATGGGAAGAACTCATTTACAGGATGCAGTTCCAATTCGTCTAGGGCAGGAATTCAGGGCTTATACAAATGTGATTGAACGTGATATTAAGAGAATTGAAAGATCAATGGAAGCTTTATTAGAGGTAAATATGGGAGCAACTGCTGTAGGAACAGGGCTCAATGCCGATCCTCTTTATATTGAAAAGGTTGTCCAGTATTTAGCTGAGATATCTGGCATCCCTGTGAAACCAGCCGGTAATCTTGTTGACGCTACACAAAATACGGATACATATACAGAAGTCTCATCTGCCCTTAAAATTTGTATGGTGAATATGTCAAAAATCGCCAATGACCTCCGCTTAATGGCTTCTGGGCCTAGAGCAGGCTTGTATGAAATTAACTTGCCTTCACGTCAGCCTGGTTCATCTATTATGCCAGGAAAAGTTAATCCAGTTATGCCGGAAGTTATTAACCAAATTGCTTTCCAAGTAATTGGCAATGACCATACGATATCTCTTGCGTCTGAGGCGGGACAATTTGAGCTGAATGTTATGGAGCCGGTATTATTATTTAATTTACTGCAATCCATTTCAATCATGAATAATGGCTTCCGCGTATTTACTGACTTCTGTGTGTCTGGTATAACGGCCAATGCTGACCGCCTTAAAGAGTATGTGGAAAAAAGCGTAGGTTTATTAACTGCTGTCAATCCGCATATCGGGTATAATGTCGCTTCTGAAATTGCCAGAGAATCAATCGTAAATGGGAAATCCATTCGTGAATTATGCTTGCAATATGATGTGCTAAGTGAAGAAGAATTAGATCTGATTCTAGACCCATACGAAATGACAAAGCCTGGAATATCGGGTGCATCTTTACTTGATAAGTAAGGTTATCGCCCATATAATGAAATTAATTTATAGACAAAAATACCGGTAAGATTATCGGTATTTTTGTCCATTTATCGCAGATTAACGG
>NZ_JBALOZ010000384.1:0-1300 GCF_036965125.1 Bacillus sp. JJ1503 | reverse complement strand
GAGATTAAGAAGGATATTCATCATTTTTTCATTCCTTTTTGCTTTTATCCTAATGATTATCCCATTTAAAGGAAATGCTGATAATGAAATTGTCTATGTCGTTTCGATTCAAGATACAGTAGAAAAAGGTCTGTTTGCTTATTTAAACAGGGCTGTTCATTTAGCTGAGGAAGACAAGGCATCTGCGATTATTTTTGATATTGATACCCCTGGAGGGGCAGTGGATGCCGCTGGGAAAATTGGGAAGTTATTAACATCAACAGATGTGAAGACGATTTCATTTGTGAACAAACAGGCTTTATCTGCTGGTGCTTATATTGCACTAAATACAGATGAAATCTATATGGTGCCAGGTTCTACAATGGGGTCAGCGGCCATTATTGATCAACAGGGAAATACTGCTGGGAAGAAGGCTGAATCCTATTGGTTTGCGGCAATGGAGGAGGCTGCAAAGCAGAGTAAAAGAAACCCGATTTATGCGCTAGCAATGGCAGATGAGTCTATCAATCTTCCTGAAGTTGGAGCCCCTAAAGGAAAGTTACTCACTCTAGGTGCTGAAAAGGCATTGGAAGTAAAGTATTCAGAAGGGACTTTCAATAATTTGAATGAACTTCTCGATCATCTTGGTTATTCTGATGCTGAGGTCAAAACAGTGGAAGAAAGCTTTGCAGAAAAAATAGCGAGATTTATTACCCATCCTGTAGTGATACCGATATTATTATCTATTGGAAGTTTGGGACTAATCCTAGAATTGTATTCCCCCGGCTTCGGGCTTCCCGGATTTATGGGATTGTCTGCATTATTATTGTTTTTCTATGGACATTTAGTTGCAGGTCTTGCCGGATATGAAACACTTATCCTCTTTGTTGTTGGCATTGGGCTGATCATCGCGGAGTTTTTTCTCCCAGGAGGAGTTGCAGGTATTCTAGGCCTGGCAGCGATACTTGGAAGTCTATTTTTAGCTTCTGATAATGTCGTTCATATGGGAATTTCTTTATTAATTGCTATCAGTATATCTATTTTAGCGTCTATTATAATGGTAAAGGTGCTTGGTAAAAAAATGAAATTTTTCAAAAAAATCATCTTAACTGATGCAACAAAAACAGAAGAGGGCTATGTTTCCAATAAAAGCCGATTAGAGCTCATTGGGTTAGAAGGCTACGCACTGACAGCTCTTCGGCCATCAGGTACCGTTGTGATTGAAGATGAAAGAATCGATGTCGTCAGTGAAGGTGCGTTTATTTTAAAAGATGCGAGAGTTAGAGTTGTAAAAGCTGAGGGTTCTCGTATAGTAGTAAGA
>NZ_JBALOZ010000383.1:0-14607 GCF_036965125.1 Bacillus sp. JJ1503 | reverse complement strand
TTTTCATTCTAGAAGGTGTTTTTCCAATTTATAATGGGATTCGCTTATATCATCCATATTTACTTTTCTGGAATAATAAAGAAGCAATACTCTTCATTATTACTGCAATATTAATCGGATTTGGCCAAATCATTACTGATCGTTCTACTTGGCAGCGTATCTATTTAATTGAACCCGCTAAAATCCGTTCCACTTTTTGGTTAACAGGAACTCTTTTGGGAACAATTCCTCTAGCTCTTTCAGCAATGACACTAATCTCGATCTTTGATCAAAGATTTCAAGATTCATACTCATTGCTTTTTCAACTGATTCCGAAAATTGATTCTGTTCCACTGGTTGTTTTAATAATGTTATTCTTTTTTGGAACTTTTACTACTACTGCAAATGCAGAATTACATGCTACAACAGTTCTTATTGTTAAAAACTGTCTAAATGATTCAAAAAAATTGACGGCTCGCCAACTTTATCAATACTCATATCTTATTTCTGGTCTTCTATGTCTTGTACTATTAGTAATTAGTTCTACTATAGCACCAAGTTTACATCAACTTCTTTTCTTTTTCGGAAAGCTATATGCAGCTCTTATTCCAGTTATGCTTTGGGTAGTTTTCAGCAAGCGTCAGATATCATATCTTATCCCTTACAGTGCCTTGATCGGATGGTTAATTAGTATATTGTTTTTTTCTACTGCTGGGCCTCTTTTATCAATTTGGATCAGTTTTTCTATTTCTCTAGTCTGTGGGTTTTTCCTAATGGCTGTTGATGCTATTGTAAAAAGGGATACTCAGGGGTAAAAGCCGAACCTATAAAATTTTAAGGTGCGGCTTTTAATATTATTTTGTTAGTTCAAGAAATTCATTAATATCATCCACACAGAGTTGAACGGCTTTTTCCCAAAACTCATTTGTGGATAAGTCTACCTCCAAATGTTTCTTCGCTAAATCCTCTACTTTCATTGAAGCTGTGTCTTTCAATAACGCAATATACTTTTCTTCATAATCCTTTCCTTCCTCTAGAGCACGTGCATAAATGCCAAGTGAGAAAAGATAGCCAAAGGTATATGGGAAATTGTAAAATGGAACACCGGTAATATAGAAATGAAGCTTAGAAGCCCAAAATGTCGGATGATATTCTCCTAGCGATTGACCATAGGCTTCTTTTTGGGCGTCCTCCATTAGCTCATTTAATCTCTCTGTACTAACTGTTCCATTTTTGCGCTCTTCATAGAATCGAGTTTCAAATAAAAATCTCGCATGTATATTCATTAATAAGGCAACTGTTCTTTGAATTTTATCCTCGAGCAGGGCAATTTTCTCTTGTTTGGTTTGCGCTTTTTTAACAGCTGCATCAGATACAATCATTTCTGCAAGGGTAGAGGCTGTCTCCGCAACATTCATCGCATAGTTGCGGTTTAATAAATGTAAATCCCTCATGGCATAGGTATGAAAGCCATGCCCTAGTTCATGGGCTAACGTGGATACATTTGAAGGTGTACCTGAATATGTCATAAAGATTCTGGACTGGCTGCTCTCAGGAAAATACGTATGAAAACCTCCTGGAGATTTCCCGGGCCTGTCTTCTGCTTCGATCCATTTTTCTTCAAATGCCATTTTAGCAAATTCGGCCATCTCATCACCAAAATGCGAGAAATTTTCTAGAATAAATTCAGCACCTTCTTGATAAGAAAGCTTCGATTCCGTATTGTTGATTGGAGCATCTAGGTCATACCAGTTTAATTTTTCAACCCCAAGCAGTTCTGCCTTTCTGTTTAGAAATTTTACAAGAGGTTCTTTATTTTTTGAAATAACATCCCACATTGTATCGAGGGTTTCTTTGTCCATTCTATTAATAGCTAAAGGCTCCTTTAATACATCCTCCCATCCGCGCTGCTTGTAAACATTCAGTCTAAAGCCCGCTAAATGGTTTAAAGCTTTTGATAAATAATCGGTTTGTTCCTGCCAGGCCCGTTCCCATTTTTCAAATATATGTTTCCGGATTTCTCTGTCCGGATTAGAAAATTTATTTGCTGCTTGCCCAACAGACAGAAGTTTTTCTTCTCCATCCTCTTGGAAAGGAATTTTTATTTTTCCTACAATTAAATCATAAAGCTGGCTCCAACTATGATAGCCATCAACCCCAAGGGCATTAATCAGGCTTTCTTCTTCTTTGGATAGTTTCTCTGATGCTGTCTTGCGCCGTTCGGTTAGGACAAAAGACAATTCGCTGAGTCCATGCTCCTGCAGAAATTCCTCCCAAACGGTTGAGTCGTAGCTCGTTAATTTTTCATCAAATACGGTTAAAGCGTTTTGAAAGCTTGCACTTAGCCCAGTGATTTTTGCCCGGTGTTCACTCGCTTTCTTATCACTTGTATTTTGGGCTTGCAGACAACTGACAAATGCTCCAGCTTCACGCAGCTTCTTTGTTGCTATCTGAAAGCTTTCTATTAAGTTAATTAATGATGTTTTATCTGAAATTGAATTAGTTGTTTCCCATGTATGTACTTGTAAGCCAAATTCATTAATTTTCTCTTCTGTTGTATGTAAATGCTGAGCAAAAGCCTCTGAAGTGCTTCCGCCTTTAAAGAAAACATCTAAATCCCAAATAGTTGAATAGGTTGTTGCTGTCATTCTTTTTCCCCCTTTTCATTCAATAATTTTATTATAGGTTAACCTTCCAAAAGATTCTATTAATTAGAAACACTAACATCAACATAAAAATGAGGGCAATTAAACCCTCATTTTTATGTTGATGTCAGCCAACTTATATTTTAACAGCAGCCTGAGAAAAAAAAGAACCCGAAGAAAACAAGGAATAAGACTAGAAGAACAATAGCTAGCGCTAACCAGAATCCCCCACCGCCATAGTACGGGACAGGAGGATAAGCAAATGTATACGGATAATAGCCAAATGGCATTTTGATTCTGCCTCCCTTTTTACCTTCTATTTTTATGGTATGACTTTCGTGAAATATGCGTATAGGCAATAGTATATTCATGGAAAAAAGGGTTAAAAATAATTGCTCCTGGATAGTAGCAGCAGGGAAATATTTATCAAATTTCCAAAATCGGGACGAATCCTTTGCTTCTCTAATATAATATCCGTTAATATTGGAAGGGATTTATCTCTTATCTTATTAATTTGCAGTTGGAGTGAACGACATGACCATATCGATAAGAATAAAAAAACATTTAACATTTTTCGCATTTGCTTTTGCATTAGTTGCATCTGGCTGTTCAGCCGATGAACAGAAGCAGCCTTTAAAAAAAGAAGAGCCTGTTGAATCTGGCACCTTCGAGTTAAAAAAAGCAGCGCCTCAGCGTTTAGAGCAGATTTATGGGTTAGGATATCCGGGAAATGATACAGGGCTTTATATTGCCTCGCAAGAAGGTTTAAAAGTATTTTCTAATGGCGGATGGTTAGAAGAAAACTCCGAAAAACATGAATATATGGGATTCCAGGCAACAGTGGATGGATTTATGGCGAGCGGCCACCCTGAAAAAGGATCTGATCTTAAAAACCCCCTTGGCTTAGTATACAGCCAAGATAAAGGAGCAACTCTAGAAAAGCTCGCTTTCTACGGTGAGAGTAACTTTTATTTTTTATCTGTAAGCTATAACGGAAAGGTAATTTATATCATTAATCAGGAAAAAAATTCACAATTAGAGCCTGGGGTGTTTATCTCCGAAAATGAGGGGAAAACGTGGGAGCAGGTTCAACTAAATGGACTAGATGCAGACACACTAGGAATGATTGCTGCCCATCCAACGAATAACAGCTTAATGGCGATGTCAACGAAAAGTGGAATATTTTATTCTAAAGATCAAGGGGAAAATATGAATAAAGTTACTGATCCCATCATGTCAACTGCCTTGGCCTTTTCAGAAGACAACCTATATTATTCATCTGTTGAAAATAATAAGGTCCTTTTTTATAAAATGAACATCCATACATTGGAAGCTGAGCAAATTAGTATACCATTTTTAAGCTATGATAACCCGATTACGTTTATTTCTGTTAATCATAAAAATCAAAACACCCTTTCATTTGCTACTTATTTAAATGATGTTTATGAAACGTTTGATGGGGGTCAGAATTGGAAATTAGTTCTAAAGAACGGCAGAATTGAATAAGTCGAAAAAAGCACAATCACTAGCATTAAATCCATAAATGCAAGTGATTGTGCTTTACCATATTTATTGGCTATTTTTTCGTTTCTCCTTTTCCTTCTCTGCACGATAAAATTCATGAAACATTTTCATTAAAGCTCTTTTTTCAATTCTGGACACATAGCTTCTGGAAATGCCTAATTCCTTGGCAATTTCCCTTTGAGTTTTTTCTTTTTGCAGGTCTAGACCAAACCGGCCCACAATTACCTCCTTTTCTCTATCATCTAATACCCCTATATATTCCTTTACCTTTTCAAGCTCCATATTTAATTGGATTGTATTTATGACATCCTCTGAATCAGATTTCAGTACATCAATCAATGATATCTCATTTCCTTCTTTATCTTGCCCAATGGGGTCATGGAGAGAGACATCTTTTTTTGTCTTTTTTAAAGCCCGCAAATGCATCAAGATTTCATTCTCTATACACCGCGCCGCATAGGTGGCAAGCTTCGTGCCTTTCCCCTCTGAATAGCTTTCTATGGCTTTAATTAACCCGATTGTACCAATAGAGATTAAATCCTCAGAATCTTCCCCAGTATTTTCAAATTTTTTGACAATATGAGCTACGAGCCTTAAATTATGCTCGATTAGCATGTTTCGAGCATGTGTGTCGCCAGCAGCCATCAACCGCAAATACTTTTTTTCATCAGCAGCCGATAGCGGTTGAGGAAAAGCATTATTTTTTACATATGAAACGAGAAACACAATCTCTTTCACTAAATAGCCAAGCGCTGTTAATATTCCAGACATTATTTCCACCCCCGCTTTCAAACACTTTAGCCTTAACTAATTCCTATGTGCAAATAGAGTTGTTTTTGTCTGTCCACCTCATTTATTTTCCTCTGAAATATTTCCCACAGTCTTTTTCGAAGCTCTCATTCTATTCAAACGTGATTCTTGTAAATAGCCCAATTTTTTCTTTGCCTATTTACACCTTATATAGTAAAAACAGGCGTTTTCAATAGTACAATGTCCTCCCGTGATACATATATATGCAGTGAATAAGCTTATAAATCCTAAGGAGGAGTAGCAATGAGTAAGGACATGATGGAGTCTTTAGTAAATAAAGTCATTAAAATAAACAGAGGGGGACCAGAAACGGGCTCTGGAACTCTACTTGATGTTAAAGATGACTACCTAATTTTATTGAGTGAAAACGATGGAGTTGTATACTTCAAGAATCAGCACATTAAAAGTTTAACCGAAGGCTCAAATAACGGAAAAAATGGCAATAACGGACAAAACTACAGCCTCGATCAAATTAATTCTTTAGACTACGTTGCTCCAGATACTTTTGAAGAGCTATTAGAAGACTTGAGGTATCAATGGGTAACCATTAATCGAGGGGGACCAGAAAAAGTAGAAGGCATGCTTCATGATACGAACGGAGAGTTTGTCGCTCTTTTCTGCAATGAAGAACTGCTTCGTCTATCTATGTATCATATTCGAAGCATTAGTTACGGTGTAAAGGTTGAAGAAGAAGAAAATGACAATGATGAAAGCTAGGTAAACCTACTTGCATCCTTATAACTTAAAAGCATCAACAAAAATAAATTAAAAGGAGCTCAAAGAAATGGAATTCGGTCACTATTTAACTTCATTAGTTGGGAAAGACATTAATATCTTGTTAAGCGATGGAAATTCAATCGAAGGTGTTTTAGCAGCAATAAAAAGCGATTATTTTGTAGTCGAGACGGATAACAATATTATTTACCATAATATTAAAAATATGAAGGGATTTACAAGGAGTACAAAAAACTCAAATAATTCAAAAAACCAAAAGAACAAGAAATCAAAAACAACATTTGTAACTGATTATTCCTCTGAAGGGATGACATTAAGAGAGGTTCTCGAAGATCACCTCTCAAAATGGGTTTCCATTGACACCGACGGCACTCAAAACAACAACAACAACAACAACAAGCAAGGGTATACAGGCTTCCTTGCTGAGATTGGGGATGACTATATCATCTTAGTCGGAAAAGACGCACAGGTTTTTTTAAATATTTCTCATATAAACACTATTGTAAAAGCTAACGAGTCAAATATGCAATCCAATAATAACAGCCAAAATTCTAATGACAACTATGATAGTCGAATGAGTGTTATGCCATTTGAATCAATTTTTGGCGGATCACGCAGCTAAGGATGAACGAGCTAATTAATTATTCCTGCTATGAAAAAGAAAGGAGGGAAAATACTTGAAAAACATATTAAAAAAATTAATGGGTGAAAAAGTCAAATTACAGCTTCCTGGAAAAAAGATCATTGCAGGAATGGTAATCGAGATAGGGAGCGATGTATTGGTTTTGTTCGATGGGAAGGATTACCTATACCTTCCCATCGTTCATATTCAAAATATTACGAAATTAGAGCCTAAAGAAGATGATATTACACCTCCAACCGTAACACCGAATATTGAGCATGATGAAGAACTTTCTTTAAGAAAAGTACTCACACTTGGAAAAGGTATGTTTACTGAAATTTACATTACAGGCAATCAGCCAATCCCAGGCTTTATTTCAAGCATCATGAATAATTATTTTGTCTTCTTTTCACCTGTATATAAAACAATGCTCATATCCCTTAATCATTTGAAATGGCTGATCCCATATACAGCCAATCAAAGACCATACAGTTTGACAAATCAGCAGCTGCCTTTACAGCCACTCAATATTTCACTAGCAAGAACGTTGGAGGTCCAGATCGAAAAAATGGTCGATGAGCTAGTTATCCTTAATATAGGTGAAAACTCCGACTTTATAGGCAAATTAAATAAATTACAAAATAATTTTATTGAGCTCATCACTGCGAGAGAGGAACTCATCTATTTAAATATGCATCATATCAAAACTATTCACTTTACCAATATTTAAAAAGCCGCTGAAAAACAGCTTTATCCGCTTATAAAAGTTCCCCCTAAAAGATAAAAAAGGATTAACCATCATGCGGTTAATCCTTTTAAGTGTTTATTCAATTCCTACTGCTTCGACACTTACTTCGGAAAAAATAATGCAGCCAATTACAGAGCAAAGAACTGCTGCCATCACAATCGTGAACATGCGTTTGCCCCCCCTTTTAAGAACCCTTATTTAATATAAAATTAACACATTTGCGGCCTGTTCGTTTAGGTTAGGTGTGAACATTTTGTTAAATAAGAAAATCGGGAAGACATGTTATTTGCTCTGGCGTTTCTTTTTTCGTAATGAAAGCGTTAATAGAAGAACATGTAAAGCCAAGGCTATCTCCTCCCTAACTTAAAGCTAGGTGGTATCATTCTCCACCCATAAAATTGCTTGCCGTCCTTGCATAAGAAAAATCATTTTCATTACCACCTTTCTCTCCAATATTTTTATTATTAATTAAAATGGGCGATACAAAGTATACTGACGATCACGATTTTCTTCTTGAATTTTGTGAATCATCTCGTTATGCATAATTTCTTCAACTGATTGTTTACGTTTTTTAATTGTGATTGTTAGAAAAAAGATATTTAGTGTCATATATTTCCACCTCCTTGACACAAAAAGGCCGCAAAGAGAAATTCCCTGCGGCAAAAAGGCATAAAAAAGCCACAAGGAAACGATTCTCCCTGCGGCTTGGATGTGTATTGTTAAAATAAATTAAGCAATCCATTCCTTGTAGGTCGAATTCGTAAAGTATAAAATTTGAAGTGCTTTTGCAATTCCATTAACCATGATCATTTTATTCGACCTCCTTTTAGGAATTTTTTTACTTACAAAGGTAATTATATCCATATATGTGGAGTTTGTAAACCTTTTTATTTCATAAATTTGAAAATAATATTAAAATAGGCTGCTAACAATGAATTTCTTCTATTTCAAAGCCCTAACGATTTTCATGACAAGATCTGCGGAGTGTAAAGCCGCTTTATTTAAATACTGCTCAAAGGATACATCTGATTCCTTACCAGCAATATCTGATAAAGACCTTATAATCACAAACGGTGTTTCAAATTGATATGAAACTTGAGCAATAGCCGCAGCCTCCATTTCTACTGCCTGTAGATTGGAAAACTTTCCGCGAATATACTCAACTCTAACGGGATCATTCATAAATGAATCTCCAGTTGCGATTAATCCTCTTACCACTTGAATATCCTTAATTTCTTGAGCACATTCCTCTGCAATTTGTACTAATTTACTATTAGCTTCAAAGGCTGCGGGCAGCTGAGGCACTTGCCCATATTCGTAACCAAAAGTAGTAACATCTACGTCATGATGCCTTACCTCTGAAGATATAACGACATCCCCAACATTTAAATCAGGGTTCAAACCCCCAGCAGATCCGGTATTAATGATATAGTCAGGAGTAAACCTTTCTAGAAGTATAGCTGTTGATAATGCTGCATTTACTTTACCAATTCCGGAACGAAGTAGAATTACTTCAACACCATCCAGCCTTCCAGTTGTGTATTCACATCCAGCAATGACTATCTGACTTTTATCCTCTATTTTTTCACGCAATAATGTAACTTCTTCTTCCATTGCTCCAATAATACCAATTTTCATTTCCTTTTAGACCTCTTTCTTGTGTTTGTTTATCATCATGCATGTTCCCAATTTACCATTCTCATTTAATCCAATCAACTGAAATCTCATACTGACTTCCTCTATCTAATTTTCTAGGTTAAAATAAATTATAAATGAATGATAAAAAAGGAGGTCATATAGATGAACTTTAAGCTTGATTTAATTGAAGATAAAATCGAATTTTTCGAAGCCCATGACTTAAAATCGCTTGAAAAGAAAATCAGCATTCAGATTGAGCATAATAAAGCCATTCTGCTTCATGTACATCATGTATCACACCAGATGAATATGGACGAAAATGGAAAAACATTTTATTCAGCAGTCGTTCATTTTAAAGCAAAAAAATGAGGAAGGCTCATTGCCCCCCTCATTTGATTAAATTTATTAGTTTTCTATTTTATCAAGTTCTTCCACTTTCTCAGGTTTCCAGCCTTGGCCATCAACCCATTGCATATAAACGCGATACTTTTTTTGTTGGTCTTTTGATGAAATGGTGCCAACCGATCTATTATGCCCATTATTCCCTAAAAACCAAACAGTCATATTATCCTGTTCTACCCCTGCAGCATATGATAAAGCTTGCAGCATTTCTGCCCAATCAACTGAATCAGCATCATAAACAGATGTGTGTTCACCTGATTGAGATGTTCCAATTGGCTGCCAGCTAGGATTTACAATCGTCTTTTTTACATTTTCTTCTTCGCCGCCAGTAGTAACAACCGCTTCCTCTTCATTTGCAGGAGCAATTTCCTTTTTCTCAGGCTGGCTATCAGACTCTTTATCCGTATCAACTGT
This sequence comes from Bacillus sp. JJ1503, assembly GCF_036965125.1. Lineage (NCBI taxonomy): Bacteria > Bacillati > Bacillota > Bacilli > Caryophanales > Bacillaceae > Bacillus > Bacillus sp. JJ1503. The sequence continues at coordinate 5,090 of NZ_JBALOZ010000383.1, read as the reverse complement.
CTCTTCTTCTAGTTTAGATGAATCTCCTTGAGACGAATTATTTTCTCCTTTAACGGGGGTTTCATCTTCTGAGTCAGCAGGATCATCTTCCGGTGATTGATTTTCCTGACCTGAATCTGTCACCTTATTTCCTGACTGCTTTTCAGCCGTTTCTTCAGCGCTTCCCCCTAGAAAAATCGTTGCGGATACGACAATAATTAATAAAATAACGAAGCCAATTAACAAATTTAAGATTAAATTTGTTTTCCTTCTTTTTCCCCGCATATTTGAGCGGGATTCCCGGCTAGGTGAGCTATATTTTCCTTTCAAAAAATCTCCTCCCCATTTGCTTTTCTTCGTTTCATATCAATTGAGTGAAGCAAAGCATAAAAAAAATTACATTAACATTCAACCATGAAAACCACTTCTTTGTCCATATATGTGAACTAAACCATGCCTGATTGCTGTCTTTACCTCTTAAAGAGACGGATTAAGGTAAAGGAAAGTTTCACTTTACCATAAATCAATTGATTAAAACAGAGACTAATCATTTATTTTTTTATTGTATCATAGTCATAGATCTCTTTCACGATGTCTGCGAATAATGCATTGACACCACCCGTATCTGCAGTCACGCCTAAATTAACTGTCACAAGGGCATATTTAGGCTTATTGTAAGGAAAATAGCCGGCAAACCACTTATTATAAAGAGGCTTATCTCCATCAATTCTGCCGGTCTCACCGGTACCCGATTTCCCCGCTACCTCGTATGGAAGATTTTGAAACCATCTTCCGGTACCGTTCTCATTCACGACAACTTCCCTTAGGAGCTTTTGCAGTTTCATGGCTGTATAAGGGGAGATTATCTCTCCATCTAGTTTTTGTTTCTTAAAATCTAATAAAGATGTTTGATTCTTATATTCAACCTTTGATGCTACCCTCACCATTTCTTTTCCACCGCCTCTTGCAATCGTTGCCATCATATTTGCAACGGCTAGAGGTGTTCCTCTTACCTCATGCTGTCCTATACCAGTGAGACCAACATAATTAATATCCTTCTTCTCATCCTCAGTAAGGAATATTCTACCTTTGTCTTCCTCCTGCAGCTGTTTGAAGTCATGGAAATGATAAATATCTCCAGTCCATCCTACAGAACCTGTTAAGCTTAGTTTTTTTGCATAGTCTTCAATGATATTAGGATCAATATCCTTTAATTCCTTTGCTAAAGTTGCAAACGTATTATTACAGCTTCTTGCAAAGCTATTAGTAAAATCAAGCATGCCGTATTCAAATTGCAAATCTGGCTCTCCGTTAATTTTTTTGCTGCAGTCAAAAGTTCGAGAGGTTTTCGTAAGATCATGATCGATGGCAGCTGCTGCAATAACTGTCTTAAATACAGAACCCATAATCTGTTGTTTGAGGATTACATTTTCTGCTCCGCCAGCTGATTGATTGAAGGGGTCCTTTCGATTAAGCGATGGCCTTGAGACCATAGCCGCAACCGAGTTTGATTCAATATCCAACAGGATCATACCACCTTTTTTTACCCCATGCTGATCAGCAAGCTTTTCAGCCATGGCCTGTAAATTTGGATCGATTGTTGTCCTTATATTTACCGGGTAAAAAGGATTCGCCGGTTCAACATATTTAACGTTAATTCCAAATAGAGGGCCACCAGTCGCATCAACATGAAAAACAAGCTTGGATTTCCCGTCTGGCAATAGAAATTCATCGAAGCTTTTTTCCATTCCTGTTAAGCCAATCATAGTAGTTGAAGAAAGCTCTTTGTCTGGATAACGCTTTCGCAATAATTCTTCATTCTCACCAGTGATGCCAATTAAATGTTCTGCAGGATTATCCGTTAAATGGTATTTCTTCTCCACTGCAAATACACCAGGAATTTTTAAGCTATTTATTTTTTCCATTTGTCCCTCTGTTAAAAGGATTGGCTTTGGATCTCCATAGGCAAAGGGTACCTTTGCCTTTTCCACTGCATAGCGGAGGCCATATTCAGATACACCCATAATTTCAGCAACCTTCTCCAATTCCCAATCCATTTTTTTTAAAAAGGGAAACAAAATGAGGACTGGCAGACTTTTATGTGTAATGGAGCTTCCGTCCTTGTAGAGAAAATTTCCCCTTCCTGTGTCAAGCACCATTTCCTGTGACCTTTGACTTACACTTGCTTCAAGCAGATTGATTTGCCTTTTTGTGAAGTTTTCTGTCGACACCAATTGTAACTGGATTAATCTGCCGAGCAAAACAGAAAACATCAGTAAACAAATACAAAGCCACCCTATCGCTCTTCTTCTCCACATAATAAAACACCTCGTCAAAAGTTTTGACGAGGTTTCTTCTTTTCAAACTATTTTTTTACTTAATTGATACAATTCGTACATCCATGTCTCCACCAGGAGTTTGTACTTTCACTTCATCTCCAACCTTTTTCCCGAGCAGACTTTTGGCAATTGGGGAATCATTTGAGATTTTGCCATCAAATGGGTCTGCCTCAGCACTGCCGACAATCGTATACGTTTCTTCCTCACCATCTGGAAGCTCAATAAATGTAACTGAGCTGCCCAATGACACGGCATCTGCGGTCATTTCACTTTCAGAAATGATCTTTGCATTACGAATCATATTTTCAATCGTTGTAATTCGACCTTCAACGAAAGCTTGCTCTTCTTTCGCTGAATCATATTCAGAGTTCTCAGATAAATCTCCGAAGCTGCGTGCTATTTTAATGCGTTCAACAACCTCTTTACGCTTAACAGATTTCAAATACTCCAATTCCTGTTCAAGCTTTTCTTTTCCAGCTTGTGTCATAGGGAAAACCTTTTCAATTGCCAAAACCTTCACTCCTTCAATTTTTCACAACCCTTGTAGAATTGTGTTCTTTCTGTATTTTATGTAAGCACCCATGCCAATTTCTTGGCTTAAGGTGCATTTTTGCAAGATACTGCTGTGCAATGTACTTGTATAAATGGCCTTGCAGCCTATCTTGCTAATTAATATAGGAGCGCGACCTTTTTAGGGCGCGCACAGGTTTGTCCATTAAAGGGACCTTATTTTATTTTATTTTCTATGCTATTGTGTCACAAAAAAGACTTTTGTTCAAGAATTGTTTGAATTTTTGTTACCATTAAATCAATAGCGACATGATTATGTCCGCCCTCAGGAATGATAATATCCGCGTAGCGTTTTGTCGGCTCAATAAATTGATTATGCATCGGCCTGACAACGTTGATATATTGATCAATGACTGAATCCATTGTTCGTCCGCGTTCTTTAATATCTCTGAACAAACGGCGGATTATACGTAAATCAGCATCAGTATCGACAAAAAGTTTAATATCCATTAAATTCCTCAGCCGCTCATCTTCTAAAACAAGAATGCCTTCTAGAATAATAACATCCTTAGGCTCTACTTCAATAATCATTTCAGATCTGCTATGAATGGCATAATCGTAAACAGGCTTTTGAATGGACTCATATTGCAATAGTCTTTCAATATGCTCGATCAGTAAATCATTATCAAACGCAAGCGGGTGATCATAATTTGTTTTTAGACGTTCTTCAAAAGGTAAATGTGCTTGGTCTTTATAATAATAATCCTGTTCCAGCATTAAGATAGAGTGTCCATGAAAGCGGTCATAAATAGATTTTGCTACACTTGTTTTTCCGGAGCCAGAGCCGCCGGCAACACCGATAACAACTGGTTTGCGAGTCATGGTGATTAAATCTCCTTTCGCATCATGTTGTGAGGGTAAACCGGCTTATTTAGCTTAAACTGCACAATTTGCATCGGATGACGGGCAGCATCAAGCTCTTTACCTTTTTCATCCCAAACTTTATCGATCACATGAGTGAAACTTTCAATTTCAGGACCAAAAAACTCGACTTCTTGGCCTGGCTTGAAATGATTGCGCTGCTGCAATGTAACGATTTGCGTCTCAGGATTATAGTCTAAAACTAAGCCAACGAAATCAGAATTCGTCTTTTTGCTATGATTTCCAAACATTTGCTCCTTATACCCAGGAATTCCCTCAAAAAATGCTGGAGCAGTTTCACGATTTGCACACTTAGCCAATTCATCAAGCCATTCCTGCTTAATTTTGAAGTTTTCAGGATCAGCACAATACGCATCTATTACTTTACGGTATACACTTACGACAGTAGCCACATAATGAATAGATTTCATTCGACCTTCAACTTTCAAGCTGTCGATACCAAGCTCGATCATTTGGGGAATAGATTGAATTAAATTTAAATCCTTTGGACTCATCGCAAAAGGGGCATCGCCTTCATTAAAGAATGAAACTTCATTTTCGCCTTCTAATTTATACAGATCATAGTCCCAGCGGCATGATTGGCAGCATCCTCCACGGTTTGAATCACGTGCTGTCATATGATTGCTTAGTGTGCATCGGCCTGAATAAGCAATACACATAGCGCCATGGACAAAGGTCTCAATCTCGATATCTACCTTTTCCTTCATTTCACGAATTTCTTCCGCACTCGTTTCACGGGCAAGAACGACACGCTCTAATCCTTCTTCTTTCCAGAACTGAACAGCCTTCCAGTTCGATAAGGATTGCTGAGTACTTAAGTGAACTTCGATTTCCGGTGCAACTCTGCGGCACGTTTCAATAATAAGAGGGTCCGCCACTATAATCCCTGCAACTCCGGCTTCACTTAAGCCTTTCATATAATCTTCCAGTCCATCGATATTCTCATTATGTGCGAAAATATTCGTTGTCACATAAATTCTCGCTCCATATTTTTTTGCGAATTCAACGCCTTCCTTCATCTCTTCAAATGTAAAATTATCTGCATTTGAACGTAAGCCGTATTCCTGTCCGCCGATAAATACTGCATCAGCGCCATAATGAACGGCAATTTTAAGTTTTTCTAAGTTACCAGCTGGTGCGAGCAATTCAGGTTTTTTCACAATCACCCGTTTGCCATTCACCATCTTTGAAATTTTATCTTTCACCGCTGCCATTATACAGCTCCCCTTTCAAGTTTAATCAATTGCGCTTTGACGTATTTGCGCCCTATACTCACGAGCTTGCTCGAAAAGTTTCATTTGAAAAATCGAGGCATCCGCC
>NZ_JBALOZ010000382.1:0-987 GCF_036965125.1 Bacillus sp. JJ1503 | reverse complement strand
TAAATCCCAATAGATGATAAAAAAAGAATGAAGGAAAGGAAATAACGGATATAACGAAGAAGTCTTTTCAATTTCATCCTCCTCTCAGCCTTATTCTTTATTTTACCATTTAATTGGAGTTTAAAACATTTATTGTTATTCTAAATGTAAAAAACCGCTCAAGGAGCGGCGGCTTATTGTTGAGAATTCTGACGTTTTTTAGGATGGATCGCTTTTTCTAATTCCTCTGCTGCAATTGTAGGGTTAACTGTATCACTGTTTGGCTTTCCTTTTTGACTATGGCCCTTGTCACGCTTTTGACTCATTTCTTCATCCCCCTTCTATGTATTGTTAAGTACACCTAATAAGATGGATAAAGAAGGGCTGGATTATTCATTAGATAATTTTGGGCGAAATAAAAGGATTTTAGCACTATTTAATAGAAGTATAATTCATGAGATGAACGAGAAAGGATGATTAAGATGTCAAAAACAGAAGTAGTCATTGTTAGTGCAGTACGCACAGCAATAGGGAGCTTTAATGGCAGTTTAAAGGATGTACCCGCTCCTGAATTAGGTGCAATTGCGATCAAAGGAGCACTTGAAAAGGCAGGAATTAAGCCTGAGCAGGTGGATGAGGTAATTCTTGGAAACGTATTGCAGGCAGGTCTTGGACAGAATCCTGCAAGGCAAGCAGCACTTAAAGCGGGGCTTCCTGAAAGCGTTTCCGCAATGACCATAAATAAAGTATGCGGATCTGGACTGAAGGCTGTTCATCTGGCAACACAGGCGATTTTGGCAGGAGATGCTGACATTGTGATTGCTGGTGGAGTAGAGAATATGAGCCAGGCGCCTTACATATTAAAAAATGCACGGAATGGGTTTAAAATGGGCAACCAGCAGCTGTTAGATACAATGGTTTCTGACGGACTGACGTGTGCTTTTAATGATTATCATATGGGAATCACTGCGGAAAACCTTTGTGATAATTATGGACTTAGCAGGGAAG
>NZ_JBALOZ010000381.1:0-2670 GCF_036965125.1 Bacillus sp. JJ1503 | reverse complement strand
CCATTTGCTTCACACCAACTTTTCTGTGCAAACGGTAAATCAGCGCTAATAGTATTAAGAAAACCAAATTCTTGATATTTGTAACGGGTTAATAACTGACCTTAATCTACCGTCAAGATGAAATAACTTTATAGAATCCAATTTTTTATAATCGTAGGATGCTTCCTCTAATTTCTCAATCAGTGTTATTGTTTCACTTTCGTTAAGTTCAAATGAAAGAGATTGACCAGACATTAAAATCTCTGCTTTAACATTTTCTTTAGATTCATACTTTTTATTAAAGATTTTATAGTCCCCCTTATGTACCTTTAAAAACCATGAAATAATAATTTTCACCTTTGTTCTCAATTTACTCTCTTCGTTTAAAAAAGCCTTTTTCCTTTACTTATAGTTTCGAAGTACCTAATTAATGGTTTCATTTATATTAAATTAAGTGGTCCTTAAATGAAAATAAGCGGCTGATCCTAATTACAAATAAGCGCCCGTTTGCTGAATAACCATTTATCATAAAAACAAATAAGCCATGTATGGCTTCACTAGCACTAACATAGCAATATAAGACATTGGTTTCCTAGTAAACTGAATCCCTCACAAACACATGATCCTTATGCCATTCCAAATACTGACGTTGTCCATTACTCACCTTTATTTGAATTCCATCATTAATATTCAAAAATAATTTTGTAACTTCATCTATTTGCTTTGAAATGATAATTCCCCCATTTTCATCGAAAGTTATAAACCCTTTATCAAATAAAGCGTCATGATTTGGGCAAAACAAAAAGCAATTAACCAAATCCAGTCTTTCCTCGTTACTGGACTGACTCCAAGGTTTAATATGACTAGCAATCAGGAATCTTTTATCTGTAAAACCACATAACCTACATTTACATTCTCTCTCAATCAAACCTTTTTTAAAATTTGAATGACCAATTCTCGCCTTAACCAACTGCTCTTTCTCTGTATTTGTCAGATCATTATTTTCAATCTTCTCTTGATCCACTAGGGCATATTCCCTTTTATTTTTACTTAATTCCCCAACGAAATGATCATTCCCTTGTTGATTTTTTTTCGTATAATCTAGTCCTATGATTTTATTCGTATCTTTCAAAACAACCATGAACCCAAGTTTAATTAGGCAATTGTTTGATTCATCTCCACCCCCAAATTCAACAAGTTCATAATCATTAGCAATCCAGTTTGCAAATCTAAGTACTTCCTTCGGAGGGTATCTCTTATCATTATGGTATAAGTCAAACTTAGTTGATTGTCTTCGAGGATTTATTCCTCTTTGATCTATTTCTTTCAACGCTTGAAGAACATGATTTGTTGTAATGTTATTGGGAATCCCCATTTTCATCCCTGCTTTCTACAGATTAAAATTTAACTCTAGGCTTTTTAAATGTTGCATGACTTTTTTAGCAATCTGGCCCTATAACGGAAATAGCGCTGTTCCTTATTACAGAAAAGCGCCCGATTGTTGAAGATCGATTCTCTATTGAATAGTATCGTTGTACTGCGCAGCTGGAAAGTTGTTCTTCTTAAAGATAAGCGCCCTACAGATCAAAAAGAGATAGTGGGTTAATCCTTTACATCTTCCTTGCATATTTCACTAACTAGCTGCCATAACGCGTTGTTTTCTTTATTTTTCGGTCAAAGCCTATTACAATTTTCATATTGAGGCTTTGAATTCCTTTATTTTTTGCATTAAACCCTAATAAATTTTTCAGAGGTAACTAATTATTATGTCGTTTGTTAACTTCAATCGTAATGAACTCCGGCAAATAGCTGGGAGTACATCCTTTTGCTACTATTTCATCTTTGTAAAGACCCGTTTTCTCACCAAGTTTAATACAACGTGCACGATTTTTTTCATCATAAACGCCTATCCAGCCTGCGGTGAAATTCATAGCCCATTGAACTTCCGGGTCTTCCTGCGTAATATTAACTTCTAATGCAGATAGCAAGTCTGCGGTGTTATCAGGCGGTGTTTGTCCAGTCCATCTCAATCGCCCTTGATAATACCAGAAAGCTCGCCTTTGAAGAGCAGAAGGACTATTTTCCCATGACTCCATCAATGCAATTTTCTTCTTGTCTTTGGTGAGCTGATTAGCCATTAACCAATCCATTAAGTTATTTCGCTCATCAAAAGTGTGAGTCTGCATATCCTTATCAAGCTTATTTAGCACATCTTGTGCAAGAAGTGTTTTGTCCATAATTAAGATTGCTAATAGTCTGGGCAAAAACTCTTCGGTTGACCAAAGTTCCATAGATAGTTCGTGATCTTTTTTAATGTCCTTCGCGATTTTTCGTAAGTCGCCTAGCTTAGTTTTACTATTGATCTGAGGTAGAATGTTTTCTGCTTTTGAAGAGCGTTTTATTTCTGTATCTTTTTTTTCATCCATTTTATACAACTCCTTTATTAAAGCACTGTTTCATAATATGTCCTTGACGGGATATATCAAGAACTTAATTTCGTTATAAGTCTTATTGCAGTGGTGTGCCTCCAAAGTTTACCTTTTTTAATATTGTAGCATATATCGTATTAAAGCTTTCTCCACCTATAATAGAAGAGCAACCATCTTTAATATAATTAAAACATTTACTTCCTTTTAATTGGATACGAAAAGAGCATTCCTTTTTAAAGAAACGCCCCCGTTCGTAATATAA
>NZ_JBALOZ010000380.1:0-7632 GCF_036965125.1 Bacillus sp. JJ1503 | reverse complement strand
TTTCTTAGTGATCATTACATACGTCTTTACAAAGCGGTTGTACAATTTCCCTACACTTAACGCTTTCTACCAAATAAACTGTTGCTATGCGAGACTGCACATTCAGTTCTTCAAATAGTTTACGAAATAGAATATATAGAGTATTCATATAATTTATTCCGAAAATTCCCAAAAGTTAGTATTGACTAATTTTTCAGTAAATGGTTTAATGATATCCAAGTGGTAGGGTCACTGATCCTGGGATGATCCTACTCCTTAAATTTCATAATTTCATAATNNAATGATGAAGGAGGCAGGTAAAGTGAGCAAAGCAAGTTCAGCTGCAGCTGTTGGTGAAAAGAAGCTGTCAACGAAATACGATTTTCTCATTCAAATTGATTCTTTTTGAATTTATTTGATGCATGATCAAATTAGCCAGACTACATGATATATAGCATTATAGGACCACCAATTAATTTTATGCCCATAAGGAATATCACCCTTTGCGACTACCTCGACTGTTGAATTGTCATCCATGTACACACCGATGACCTTTTCACCTTCTTTAATTTTGCTCGTTGCCACACCTACATGATCGCCTTGATTGCACGACAAAATAACAAAATTCGCTGTTTTTATCAACGAAAAAGATGGTTGCCATTCTTAAAGGAGCAATACCAACACTTATTTTAAAATTTCAGAAAAATTTAAAAAACTATCGATAATACCAAATACTTGTTGTCCGAACATAATGTAGAAGACTGGATTTCCTATAGGGTAGCAGTAAAAACTATTAAATTGCTTTAACTTTCCAGGTTCACATAAATTTGTTCTGCTTCAAATTATAAGGAGGTCAGTACGAAATGGGAAATCAACAACAATTACCCACGCTAGATAGAAGCCTTTATGGCGATTCCCAGGCAGGTAAGCAAAGAGAAAATGAACATAACGAACAGCCACAACAAATATTATCCGTGAAAAATGTAAAGATTGGGTACGAAGTTGAAAATGAATTTAACCTAGTAATCAATGATATTAGCTTTGATATTCGGTCTGGAGAAACAATAATGATGATCGGACCTTCGGGATGTGGAAAATCGACTTTGTTAAAGACGATTGCTGGTTTTAACAAGCCTATTGCTGGAGATATTTTACTTGCGGGACGTACTGACCTAGAGCCTGGGCCTGACCGTGCTGTTGTCTTTCAGGAGCACGATCAACTTTTTCCTTGGCGAACAGTTTTCGATAATTTAGTTTATTCCCTACGTGTCACCGGTCGGAAAAAAAGTGAAGCCATTGATAGTGCAAAATACTACCTTGAAATGACAAATCTTTCAAGGGCTCATGATCTATATCCTCATCAGTTGTCTGGTGGTATGAAACAACGTGTAGCAATTGCACGTGCTCTCGCCCTTGAACCTTCAATGCTCTTGATGGATGAACCATTTGGTGCTTTGGATGCGCTTACACGCACTCGCTTACAGGAAGAGCTAAGGTTAATTGCTGAAAAAACACGTGTGACTATTTTTTTTGTAACTCATAGTATTGAAGAGGCAGTGCTTCTCGCTGATCGAATCATCGTACTCACTCATCCACCATCGTACATTGCGGAAATTGTCAATGTTGGCGATAAGGCCAAAAACTTGGAAAGCGACGAATCCATCGAGATACAACAACACTTGCGTAAACTGTTAGGAAGCTAGATTAATAGGGGGTGACAAATATGTCGATAGAAAGTAAGGTTCTTAAAGAAGCGCCAGTGAAAAGTAAAGTAAAAGGAAATAATTTTTCATGGTCCCAGTTACCCGCATGGGCAAGACAAACACTTCTTTTAGTCGTTATTCTGCTATTGTGGCAAATTACTTTTAAGGTAATGGACATAAACCCTTTACTCTTATCAAGCCCTTCGGAAATTGGAAAAGTGTTCTGGCAAAATTGGATAAATGGGACTCTCTTGAGCGTAACTGTAGCTACAATGAAAATATTACTCCTCGGTATGTTTATAGGGATTGTTGTTGCTGCAATATTAACTACTCTTGCTACTTGGACGCAAATAGGAAATGATTTACTTACATTACTTACGGCGGTATTAAATCCAATTCCGGCAATAGGTGTGTTGCCTCTCGCAATTATTTGGTTTGGCCTAACCCCTACTTCTCTAGTTTTTGTACTAGCTAATGCAATCACATGGCCAATTGCAATCAATGTTAGCATGGGCTTTCGCACGGTTTCTCCAACAATTCTGATGGTAGGGAGAAATTTGGGACTGCGCGGATGGAGATTGGTAAAAGACGTTTACATGCCAGCTGCGTTACCTCACATGATCTCTGGTCTAAAGACAGGATGGGCATTTGGTTGGCGGACCATTATTGCGGCTGAGTTGGTTTTTGGTGTTGCGGGCAGCGGAGGCGGTCTTGGCTTTTTTATCAGTCAGGCGCGTTTCTTCTTGAAAATTCCTGATATGTTTGCCGGTCTTGTGACGATTTCTTTGATTGGGATATTGTTTGATGTGTTGTTCAATCAAATTGAGAAGAAAACTGTTATCAGGTGGGGTATGAAGGCTCAAGGTAAATAAAACAAATTTTCAGTATGTTGAAAATTGGAAAAGGGGTGTTGGTTGATGTTGAAAGTCCGGGGTTTAAATAAAAATTTCTTTATTATGATTATATCATTCACTATGTTTCTGTTTCTTGCTGGATGCGGCGGCGGTTCGGCGGAACAGGCTAATCAAAAAGATGGCGATAATAACGTTGCCAAGCAAGACATGACCATTGTTGTTCAACCGGGTCTTGGATATGCTCCATTAACTATTTTACGGGAAATGGCTTGGCTTGATGAAGAACTTCCAAATGTGAATATTGAATGGAAAACCTTGGCTTCGGGTGCTGCAATTAGAGATGGTCTCCTTGCCGGTCAAATTCAGGTTGGTGCAGGCGGAATTGGTCCCTTTCTTCTCGGTTGGGATAAGGGAGTGAAATGGAAAATTTTGAGCTCAATGGACAACATGGAGTTATGGCTTATGGGTAAAGATCCTAACAAACAAAGTTTAGAAGACTTCGGCCCAAAAGATCAAATTGCGATGCCCGGGCTGGATTCAATTCAATCTGTTGTTTTACGAAAAGGTGCGCTTGAACAACTGGGTGATGCAAGAAGTTTAGATGAAAATATGGTCGCATTAGAGCACCCAACCGCTATGCAAGCTCTCTTAAGTGATCAAATTTCTGCGCATCTCACTGCCCCTCCATACCAAATGCAAGAGGAAGCTGAGGGTGCACACATAATTTTAAAAAGCTATGAACTTTTCGGGGAACACACCTTCAATAGTATTTGGGTTACAGAAGATTACTATAATGATAATCGCGAATTAATGAATGTCTTATACAAAAACGTTCAACGAGCGATTGATTTGCTAAACGATGATCCAGATCAAGCCGCCGAAATTCTTTCAAGAGATTCCGATGGGAGTCCTTCGGCAGAACAGTACAAAGAATGGATAACGCAAGACTATATTAAGTATACTTCCAAGCCCAATGGATTCATCAATTTTGCTGAGGTCATGAAGGAGTTGAAAATGATTGACAAAATCCCTGCTTGTGAGGATATCTTGCATGATACACTAGGGAATCCTGGCGAATGCTGATGGTCGTACGAACGATGATTATATCGGACTACTTCATTCTTGACACGGATCGGATTGGCGCTTGAATGTGTTAAATTCAACATATTATTCCATACCATCATGTTAACGGTGCCGGAGCACTTTGCAAAAATGCTTGAATCTGACAATGACTAGGTAGGCAAAACCCCGTGAATATGCATAAGGATGTATATTCACGGGGTTTTGTGACTACTTGTGAAAATTGTAGCCCCTGAATTCATCTAGGTGAACGTAATCGAAATCCAAGTAAGTGACGAAGAAATAATAAGAATCAGCAAGATATTAAAAGAAAATTTAAATTTATTTATTTAGGGAGGGTATATCATGAAAGTATTGGTCACCGAAGTAATGTGGGAAGAAGGAATTGTGGAATTGAAAAGGCTGGGCTTTGATGTTCATTACGACTCACATTTATGGAATGACCGCGAGGCCCTTCTAGAGCGAGTCAATGATGTTGATGCACTCATAGTACGGAATCAAACAAAGGTAGATAAAGAGCTGCTTGAGAAGGCTCTTGAATTAAAGGTCATTGGCAGGTTAGGAGTCGGATTGGAAAACATTGCAGTAGATGATGCAAAAAAACGTGGAATTCAAACGGTTGTTCCTCGTTATGCGAACGCCACCTCTGTTGCAGAATATGTGATGGCGGCAATATTGATGGCGAACCGGCCGCTTTTTTTAGCAAATGAAGATGTTAGAAAAGGAAACTGGGACCGGAAGCAACATACTGGCAGGGAAATTTTTCATAAAGTGATTGGGCTCGTTGGGCTCGGCGAGATTTCCCACCGTGTTGCGAAACGGGCAAAAGCGTTCGGTATGAATGTAATCGGATACGATCCTTTTTTAACCCCATATGATCATATTGTTGCAGAAACATCCGTTCAATTGAAAAATACGTTGGAAGATGTGTTAATCTCAGCTGACTTTATTTCTATACATGTTCCACTTACCTCATCAACAAAAAATTTAATATCTGAGTCACAGCTATCCTCCATGAAACAATCGGCTTATATTATAAACACTTCTAGGGGTGGTATTATAGATGAAGAAGCCCTTTACTACGCATTGAAAGAAGGAACGATAGCGGGAGCATATTTAGATGTTTTGGAATCGGAGCCGATCGATCAGATGAACCCGCTGCTACAATTGGACAGCGTCATTTTTTCACCGCATATTGCCGGGCTGACGACCGAGTCTCAAGTTCGGATATCCTTATTGGTTGCACAAGAGGTTGGAAAAGTGCTTGATGGGAGAGGGTCTCTATGTCTTGTATAAGGCTCCTTGCTTAAATGCTTCAGTCGTGTCTGAATTTCTTCAAGATACCTATCGTAGTTGTAAAAAAGTAATTATATCATCATTTTTTGATTCTTTGAATATTATTTAAGAGAGATAGCTGAAAAGCAGCGGAGAGTTATTTGCGAAAGCGGCAAATTTGTTTGCGAAAAAGCACAAAACAGGATGGAACCCCATCCTGTTTTATATTTTATATCCAGCCCCGCTCATATTGCTTAGGTGATTCGATTATTACTCCGAGCTCTTTGGCTGCAGTTCTTGGCCAAAACGGATCTCGCAGAAGCTCGCGTCCGATAAAGATTAAATCAGCGCGATTATTTTGCAGTATCTCTTCTGCATGCAGTGGGGATGTAATTAAACCGACTGCGCCTGTTGATAGATCAGCAGCTTTTTTAATTTTTTCAGCAAACGGTACTTGATAGCCCGGATACGTATGTATCCTAGCAGGAACAACTGCACCCGAACTGCAATCAATTAGGTCAACGCCTTGCTCCTTCATCCAGCCTGCCATTTGAACATAATCGTCCACATCTAAACCTTCTTCATGATAATCATTTGCTGATATTCTAACAAAAAGCGGCCCGTCCCAAACAGAATTAATAGCATCAATGATCTCACGCAGGAATAGGTAACGATTTTCTGCTGAGCCTCCATAATTATCTGTACGCTTGTTTGATAATGGGGAGAGAAATTCATTAATTAGGTAGCCATGAGCCCCATGAATTTCTATGACATCAAAACCTGCTTTTTTTGCTCTTACAGCTCCTTGCTTAAATGCTTCAATCGTGTCTTGAATGTCTTCAACCGACATTTCCTTTGGTGTTTTCATTTTTTCATTAAATGCGAGGGCAGAAGGGGCAATAATTTCTCCTTCAAGAACTGCTTTTCTCCCAGCATGGGCAAGCTGGATACCTGTTGCTGAGCCGTGTTCCTTCATTAAATCAGTTAGCTCTTTTAATCCTTCGATATGTTCATCGCTCCAAATACCTAAATCATTAGGCGAAATTCGTCCTTGGGGTGTGACAGCAGTAGCTTCAATAATAATGAGTCCAACCTGACCGGCAGCACGGCTCGTATAGTGAGTTCGATGCCAATTTTCCACCTTCCCGTCTTCATTAGGGCAAGAGTACATACACATTGGCGACATGACAATTCGATTTTTAAAGGTCGTGTTTTTAATTGTAAACGGGGAAAATAGCTTTGTTTCCATAAAGAGCCTCCTTTTTTACTTCATAAATAGTATATCAATGAAGTACAGTTTATAGAAAAATTTGCCCCAATATTTGGTNNGCAATTTGCTCAGTCGATATTTCGTACCTCTCGCAACTCCTAGGTGTAAATGTCAGGATACTGGCAAGAGTGATGGGGTTCAAAATGTTTTTACACACTAATTTCTGAACCGAATGCCTTGCCAAGTCTTTTTGACTGTGCAGCAGCTTCTTTTATACAATCAATAAACGCATTTTGTACACTATAGGAATCCAAAACTTTAATTCCCGCTTCAGTTGTTCCGCCTGGGCTTGTCACCTCTTTACGCAGTTGCTTTGGCTCTTTCGTTGACTTTGAGAGCATTTCAGCCGCACCAAGTAATGTTTGCACAATCAATTCCTTCGCAACTGTCTTTTCAAGTCCGATGTCCATTGCACTTTTTTCCATTGCTTCCGCGAGATAGTATATATAGGCTGGTCCGCTGCCAGACAATCCAGTGACAGCGTCAAGCTGCTCTTCCTGTACAATCGTCGTTAAGCCAACGGTTTCAAACATTTTCGAAACTAGCTTCATTTGCTCGTTCGATACTTTTTCATTGACTGCAAGTGCAGTTGCGGATTTTCCTACAGCTGCTGATGTATTTGGCATGGCTCTTACAATAGACAGTGGCTTTTCCGCCAGCTTTTCAATACTGCTAATTCCTACTCCAGCTAAAACGGATATCACAAGGATTTCTTCTGTTAAGTAATTCTTTATTCGTGAAATGGCATCTGCCGCATCTTTAGGCTTCATTGCGAGAAAGACCATATCAGTATCTTGAAAAATTTCATCTAATTGATAGGTCGATTGGACACCGAATCGGTTTTGAAGCTCAGTTAATTTTTCTTGATCAGCCTTATTCGTTACCCAAATCCTCTTGCTATCAACTAATTTATTTTCAACTAAACCAGAAATTAATGCTTCTGCCATGGATCCTGCACCGATAAAAGCTATTCTCTTCATGTTGTGACCTCCTTAATTAATATTTATTGTTTTATTAAACAGTAGTTATGAACGTTCAGAGAAAATAAAAAAGCCCTCTCATCCATGTAAAGGACGAAAGGACTTTTGCTTTTCGCGGTACCACCTTAATTACCCTTCTCAGAAAGGTTATATTCTTGAAAAAGGCATCTCTATTCCGTTAACGCCGGAAGCTCGTTTAGGTTTTCCTAACTGCTCATAAGGTAGGTTTCAATGGTCAAGTGGACGGTGAAGCCTTTCAGCCGCTGAGCTTCACTCTCTTTCGCCGTTATCCATTTACTGGCCTTATTCATCGCTTTTTTCTTGTTTTCAATTAATCAAACAATAGGAACCTTCAAATAATATTAATTGTGATTATGGAGGAGGACAAGTGTGTTTGTCAAGGGTTATTTAATTATTTTTTGAAAAGGGGGACTTTTCCAACATTTACTTCGGTAACCTACTTGAAAGTGAAAAATAGGAATAAAGTTATT
>NZ_JBALOZ010000379.1:0-2476 GCF_036965125.1 Bacillus sp. JJ1503 | reverse complement strand
TCAAAGAGTGTAGAGAAACTAGATCGTTTCTCTACACTCTTTGATTTTTAGGGGAATAAAAAACTTTCATGGCCACCGCTTTTTGCCACCTTTATCTGTTATTGGGTCTGGCCGTTTTCTTGGACCTTCCTCCTCAATTTACAGACAAAGCCAGAACTATTTGGGTAAACATATGAAAATACGATTCATCACTACGATGAGATTTTTGACGCACCTGATGTACATAGGGATAAGTTCTTTCACTGTGGGCGACTGATGCCAATTCCGCTAAGCAATGAACTCCATAACTCATAATTATCCCACATTATTTTAGAAATATGGCAATTTAGAACACATATATGATCTAATCCCCAGTTTTCCTCAATCATGGTAGAAGAATCTGAATCGGAAATTAACAGCACACAATAATTATGCTTTACTAGGCTGTCAAGTACACGTTGTAATTCTACTGCTTCATCATATGACCCACCTAAGCGGATGAAAAGAATGGATTCGCTCGTTTCCATTTCCCTCAAAAACCGTCCTATCCTCCTTTTATATTTTTCTTTAACCTCAGGATAACAAGATAAGGAATCTGGTGTGTTTTTATCAGTTTTAAAATCATGTGCAGAATAAATGTTGTAATAATTGTCTTTTATAAGCAACTTGGAGTCGTTATCATAATATGAAGAAAATGTAAGGTTCTCCAATTCCATAAAATTAACGAAACGGTTTGCTAATAAACGATTTACATCTGCTAGAGATGGGCTTATCATCCAATCTAAAACGCCAGCAAACGGACGTAACCCCCGATATCGCAAGTGATTCGAAGGAGCACAATTTAATCCTAAACTATAAATCATACTATAATTTTTTTTAATCTCTTTTAACTTCATAAAAGGAACACTCCCGCTATAGAATATGATTAAAATTTCTGGAATAGCACTAATACAAGTCAAACCTATATGGCAAAAATTTCATTTGGGGGGTTCATTTCGAATTATTCTGCTTGTACTTACCCACATATCATTAGGGAATAAGAAAGCAGGGAATAACGATTACATTAGTGAATTGTTTAATCCATTTAGTCTATTTCAATATACGCAAGTTAAGAATGGCTGGCTTGTATTCTTGTCTAATATTGCTGTCTTATTTACGCCCCCACCTCCAAAAAAAAAATTACTTATTAGATATATCATAAGCTCAAATAGGCCACACCTGTTTTTTCAGGGTGGCCAATATTATGATTTAGTTATCTTGTTAAAGGCAATGCATGACATGAAACTGGTAAAGTTGTTGACAATAGATGTAATGGATCAATGGCATCTACTTCTGTAAAATTCATATTGGAAAGCTACTCAAATAGATAGCGGAGATAATAATAAGGATTTAATCCATTTGCCGCGGCTCTATGAAAAAACCTCATTTACTTGTGGTACGGTTCACCGTGATGTATAAAAATCGTCGTAGAATACCCAGTGTCTAAAAGTACATCATTGAGATTTCGGCTTTATTGCATTTTATTTAAAATTCGTTCATACCTATTGAATTAAGAATTCTGTATCACGCTTTGCTGCAAAACTAGTGTCAAATTATTTAATATACTCTTTTTGGTATATTTCATTTACACCCTTACAATGCCCCCCCGCTATTTTATTGCTGCTCAAGGGATCGTAATAATTGTAAATGAAATCGCATTTTACAGCTATGTTTGGTTTGCTAAAATAAATATATAGTAATTCGAAGGGGCGATAAAAATGATTGTTGATTGCCATTTTCATGTAGATGAATCAATGTTAACTCTAGATAAAATGATAGAGGGCATGGATAAAAATGATGTAGCTAAAACAGCGCTAATTGCTCCCATGAATGAAACAATGTTTGAATTGGAAAGCACTTTTCAAAATAATTTACAACGCTTTTTCCGTTTTCTAATACTAAATGTACCTCAAATAGGGCTGAAAATTTATGACGGTCTAGTAAAGGATAGCTATCTCAAACTTTATGGCAATTCATACAGAATTTTTACTAAGCCGAGCAATGATATTGTTGCTGCTGCTATTGATAGATTTCCCGATCGGTTTCTAGGCTGGGTAGCAGTGAATCCAATGATTTCTGAATCAGTGGAAGAAATAGATTTATATCTTAATAAACCTGGTTTTATTGGGGTGAAAGCCCATCCCTTCATGCATGAATATAGTATTAAGGCACTTGATCCAGTTGCGGCTATGTGTGAGTCAAAAGGCATACCTTTGATCATTCATCTATCTTCAGAACAGGACTCCTATAAATATTTACCTGAAAAATACCCTAAACTTAAATTAATTTATGCTCACGCCGGTCTTCCTTTTTGGGAAAAACTATGGAAATACGTTAAGGATCAACCAAATGTATTTGTTGACACATCAAGTGACTATCTTAATCTATTGTAAAGAATGCAGTAGAATCATTAGGGTATCGAAAAGTACTGTATGGTTGCGATGGACCATATGGAATG
>NZ_JBALOZ010000378.1:822-1190 GCF_036965125.1 Bacillus sp. JJ1503 | reverse complement strand
TCTCTACACTCTTTGATTTCCTTTTGGATAGCTGGTATACAAAAAAGGGTTTGTCATATTTTTCATTATAATACTTCCCATAGCTATATCTAACATTTTGTTGTATAAATTATTCTCTATGCATTGACCAATTTTGATAAAAGAGATACTTAAAAGTTAGTTAAGCCCTTGGTTCTCTGCATCAAAGATTTTAATTGTTTCAGATAAGCCTTGTAGTAAATCATATTTAGGCTTCCAGCCAAGTATTTCAATGGCTTTCGTATGATCCAATGCACTATGTTTAATATCTCCTTTACGTGCTGGTAGATAAATCGGGTAAACAGGTGGATTTGTAATCATTGTTTTACATAGATGATAGAGTTTATTAA
>NZ_JBALOZ010000378.1:0-769 GCF_036965125.1 Bacillus sp. JJ1503 | reverse complement strand
ATTTCATTATCTCCTTTTTTCAGCGATAGTAAATTAGCTGCTGCCACATCCTTTACGTAAACAAAATCACGAGTTTGTTCCCCGTCCCCATATATGTTGACATCTTCATTCTTGAAAAGTTTATTTAAAAAAATGGAGACAACTCCCCCTTCACCTTTTGAATTTTGTCGCGGGCCATAGACATTTGCGTATCGTAGAATAGTAAATGGAAGTCCATACAGATCATAAAAAAGCTTAATATACATTTCCGACGCATATTTGGATATAGCATAAAATGAGAGTGGCTGCACTGGGAATAATTCTGTAATGCCATAATGAGGAGTATTTCCATATACAGCACATGAGGAAGAAAAAATGATCTTTTTTATATTAAATTGATAACAATATGTCAACAAACGAATTGTACCTAAAAAATTAATTTCCGCATCTCTCGATGGATTTTTAATGGATTTTTCGACGTCTACTTGAGCGGCAAGATGAATTACATAGGATGGCTTCTCTTTTTCAAAAATCATTTCTAAGTCCGGAGATGTGATATCAACATGATAAAATTTTAAATTGGATAGTAAGTTACTTGTTGTTCCGGTCGAAAGATTATCAATAATAATAGGCTCATAACCTTCCTTGACTAGTAGATCGACAATGTGGGATCCAATAAAACCCGCACCGCCACTAACCAAAACTTTCTCCATTCATTCACCTCATAAGCTGTTATTTATTATATATTATTGGTTTTAAATTTAAATGTGTTAGTTATGTATGATGATTG
>NZ_JBALOZ010000377.1:875-4778 GCF_036965125.1 Bacillus sp. JJ1503 | reverse complement strand
CGCTTTAATAGTGCAACGAAAAAAGCCTAATTTCTCAATATTAATTTTGAGAAATTAGGTTTTTTAAATTTAAATTCCCTAAAAGTTGTAAATTCATAGTTCAAGACGATACCCCACGTTGGTTTATCTACAACTCAATGGGAATTACTACTCTACAGAATAAAGCATCACTTATTAAAAGGTGTTTAGAAATATTTCATACATATTTTAGAAAGTTTTAAGATTTGTGTGATATAGTTCTTTAAATATTTTAGAAAAATGAGCTTCTTTAATCTGGATAGTGTGGTTTACAAAAGTATCTTGCATGCTAAGAATAAGGAATGATCTAGTGAAAATTTTATAACAGAGTGAGTGAAAGAGATGTCAATTAAAATGAGGTTTCTGTTGTCTTATGTTGGGGTGATCCTTTTTTCTATCACTTTATTATTGACAGCTGGTTTTTTAATTATTTTTGCCATTACAGGTGATGTAAAATCTATAGAACATCTTTACAAAAAAACGTATGTACAAAAACCTTTGACAACAGTAGAAGAAAGTGTGTTTCTCGATTTAAAGCTTTTTGCTAAAAAAAATCCTAAACAGCTCCTAAATGAAAATGAGATCAAGGGGATTGAGCAGGAGGATATCGAGATTGTTGTTAGAAAGGGCACAAAAGTCGAGTACGCTTCCCCTGCTCTTGACAAACAGGCATTGGTTAAATCCCTTCCCGGGTTTGAAGAAACAAACATCAATACGCGAGATACGATTAGAATCAACGACAATTTTTTTACGTATGTGAAGTTTGATTTTTATTTTCCGGATAAAAGTGAAGGAAGTATTTTCGTATTAAGAAAGGCAAGTTCCTATGCTGAGCTCATTCGAGAATTGTTTCCAATTTTATCCGGACTTTTGCTGTTTCTGTTTATTATGATTATTGGTGTATTGAACTATTTAGTTTCACGAAGCATTATTAGGCCTATCTCAATTCTTAAAGTAGGTGCAGAAAGAATAAAATCAGGAGATTTAAATTTTGAAATCAAGGCCATTTCGAATGATGAAATCGGGCAGTTAAATAGGGCGTTTGAGGAAATGAGAATAAAATTAAAAGAATCCGTTAATCTGCAGCTTCAGTATGAAGAAAATCGAAAAGAGCTTCTGTCTAATATTTCACATGATTTAAAGACACCTATTACTTCGATTATTGGATATGTTGAGGGGATTAAAGATGGTGTAGCAAATACTCCTCAAAAAATGGAAAAGTATTTATCGACAGTGTACTTAAAAGCAAAAGATATGGATTCATTGATTGATGAGCTGTTCTTATTTTCTAAGCTAGATTTAAAAAAGGAACCATTCAATTTTGAAACAGTCGAACTTGATAAATATATGAGAGACTACTTAGAAGAACTTAAACTGGATTTACTTGAGCAAGGTATTCATATTGAGTTTCATCTTTTGAATAAACCTATTTACGTGACAGCGGATAGGGAGAAATTAAAACGAGTATTAGCCAACTTAATGAGCAATTGTCTGAAATATATGAACAAAGACAAAAAGAACATCTCTATTTCTCTCCATGAACAATTATATGATGTAGTTGTACAAGTAACGGATAATGGGCAAGGAATAGAACCTTCTGCTTTACCATATATTTTTGATCGTTTTTATCGTGCGGAACAATCGAGAAATTCTCAGACTGGCGGAAGTGGTTTAGGACTTGCGATCGCAAAACAAATTATTGGGGAGCATGGAGGGGAAATCTGGGTTTCTAGCGAGATAGGCATAGGTACAAGTGTATTCTTTTCCCTAAAGAGAGGTGAAAAAATGTGAAAGAAATATTACTTATCGAAGATGATATTAGCATTGCAGAATTGCAAAGAGATTATTTAGAAATAAATAATTTTCGTGTCGATATTCAACATACTGGTGATGCAGGGCTTCATCATGCGCTTAAAGGAAATTATGATTTAATCATCCTGGACATTATGCTCCCAGGATTAAATGGATTTGAAATATGCAAACTAATACGGGCTGTTAAAAACATTCCTATATTGCTTGTATCCGCTAAAAAGGAAGATAACGATAAAATTCGAGGTCTTGGATTAGGAGCAGACGATTATATTACTAAGCCTTTTAGTCCAAGCGAACTGGTTGCTAGAGTGAAAGCACATTTAGCGCGCTATGAACGGTTAGCAGGGAATCAATCCAATTCAAATACGATTTTCGTCCATGGAATATCCATTGATAAGTCAGCACGCAAAGTAAATATTAACGGAGAAGAAGTTCCGTTTACGACAAAGGAATTTGATTTGTTCGTATTTTTTGTAATGCACCCAAACCAAGTATTAAGCAAAGAGCAGCTTTATGAAAAGATTTGGGGGCTGGAGTCAGCTGCAGATGTTTCAACGGTCACAGTTCATATCAGGAAAATACGTGGAAAAATTGAACGAGACCCTGCACAGCCGAAATTCTTGGAAACCGTTTGGGGAGCCGGATATCGATTCAATGTTTAAATTAAATAAAGTGTTTTAGACCCGTCACAAAAGTGACGGTTATTTTTTTTTTTTACATGAAGAAATTTTAAGAATAAGTTTATCTTTTTTTAAGAATTTATTTAGAGGGAGTTTATAATTGTGCACTAACATACTAGAAGTAGTAACTAAGTTCATTGAGTGGATCTGAGTCTTTTATTTACAGTTTATAGCCAAAAATAATAATGAACGATAGGCAGGTGAATTTGATGTGGAGGTTGATAACAATAGTTATTGGAGGTATTGGCCTCCTTCAGGGATGTGTCTCAGATAATGATGCTGAACCAAATAAACAGGAAAAAGAGGTAAGGGTAGAAATAGATATGAATGAACAATTAATTCAAGCTGCAGAACGAAAGGAAACAGAAACAATAAAGAGATTGATTGACGAAGGTGTGGATATAAATACAAAGGACTCAGAAGGACGAACTGCTACTATGATTGCAACTTATAATAATGATGTCGAAACCGCTAAAGTCTTGATTAAAGCGGGGGCTAACGTCAACATTCAAGATAACATGAAAAACAATCCTTTCTTATATGCCGGTGCAGAAGGATATGTTGAAATTCTTAAGCTTACGATCGAAGCAGGGGCGGATCCGGCGATGATTAACCGTTATGGAGGAACTGCATTGATTCCTGCTTCAGAACATGGTCATATAGATGCCATCAAGGAAATTCTCTCAAAGACTGATATTGATGTAAATCATGTAAATGATCTCGGTTGGACCGCATTAATGGAAGCAATCGTGTTAAATAACGGTGGTGAAAGACAACAGCAAGCCATACAGTTGCTAATCGATCACGGGGCGGATGTGAACATTCCGGATAGAAATAATATAACTCCTTTGCAACATGCACGTGAGAAAGAGTTTAAAGAAATTGAACAAATTTTGTTAAAAGCAGGAGCAAAATAGCCAGTTTGATAAGCTCCCCCTCAGTACAATCGAAACCCTAAAACTAATATAAATAATAGGCAATAATGTATATTACACTACAATCATAAAATGAGGAGACGATAGAAATGAACAAAAAAGCAAAAGCAATTTCATCAATACTGCTCGGATTCACATTAGTATTAACAGGGTGCAGTGCTAGTGCCGACGCCAAAGAAAATAATAGTAAACAAAAGCAAGAACAAGCTGTTAAAGAGACTAAAAAGGAAAATAAGTTAACCAAAGGACAGGAAATAGCTAACATTCTTAGCAGTACAAATTGGCAAGGTACAAGAGTGTATGACAAAGATAATAATGACTTAACAAAAGAGAACTCAAATTTTATTGGTCTTGCGAAATATGATGTAAAATCAGGAAGATATGAATTTTTTGATGCTAAGACAGGTGAAAGTCGTGGCGATAAAGGAACATTCTTTATCACCAATGATGGGAAGAAG
>NZ_JBALOZ010000377.1:0-858 GCF_036965125.1 Bacillus sp. JJ1503 | reverse complement strand
TAATTTCAGAATCAATGAATTATCAAGCTGTTGTTGACATGACAGAACTAAATAAAGATGTTTTTACTTATAAAAGAATGGGGAAAGATGCTAATGGCAACGATGTAGAGGTACTCGTTGAACATGTTCCATATAAAGAAAAAGAGCTGTCTTTTACTGATCCGGACAAGCAGTTAGACACTACTACAGGAGATATTGTTAAAGACGTTGATGGAGATAAAATTTTAGGTAGTACCCTTTGGAACGGAACAAAGGTATTAGATGAAGATGGCAATGACGTTACAAAGTATAATTCGATGTTTATAAGTCTAGCAAAATTTGATGACAAGACTAATAAATATGAATTTTTCAATGTTGAAACAGGCAAAAGCCGCGGTGATTATGGCTACTTCGATATTGTACACGAAAATAAAATAAGAGCCCATGTTTCAATTGGAGATAATAAGTATGGAGCCGCTCTTGAACTTACCGAACTTAATAATAATAAATTTACGTATAAAAGAACTGGTAAAGATAAAGACGGCAAGGACATAACTGTATTCGTTGAACATGAACCCTATAAAGGTGGCCTTAAACCAAAATTTACTAAATAAAACTCAAATATGATTGGCATGTAGTCAAAAAGGGAATGTTTTTCTCCATTCCCTTTTTGTTTAACAAAGAAAGAATTAACTAAAATTTTTTTGTCGAATTTAAACAGTAAGAGATTCAACTAAAATGAAAGGTTGGTACAAAAGGTTGTGAAGCTTTTTACTAAAACTAATGTGGGATTGATTATCTTCAATAAGAAACATAATTAATCTTCCAGAATCGGGCGTGATTATTGAAAAAATAAGTAGGAGTTTGATACATATTAGG
>NZ_JBALOZ010000376.1:0-3810 GCF_036965125.1 Bacillus sp. JJ1503 | reverse complement strand
GAGAGCATTTGTTTGGATTGACCGAAGTTAAATTAATGGTAAATAAAATGCCGAAAAATACAAAAAGCGCGACTGATGATCGCGCTGCTAACAATCTTTCACTATGGACTTTTCAATCCCCATCCGCTTTAATTCTTTTTTATCCACTTTACCGACAGGCGTTTTGGGCATTTCCTGTAAGACAAAAATGTTTCTTGGGATTTTATATTTGCCTAATTTGGTACTGCAATAGATTCTAATTTCCTCATCTGTAATAACAGCCTTGTCTTTGAGAGTGAGGAAGGCAGAAACTGCTTCCCCCCATTTTCGATCAGGAAGCCCAATAACTGCAGCTTCATTGACTTCTGGATGTGCAGATAACCATTGCTCAACCTCTAGGGGATATACATTTTCTCCCCCTGTAATAATTATTTCTTTCTTCCTGCCTACTATATAGAAAAATCCATCTGAATCTTTTCTCGCTAAATCGCCTGTATAAAGCCAGCCATCCTTAACGGTTTCCTTTGTTGCTTTTTCATTGTTCCAATAATGACTGAAGGCGTGCTTTCCCTTTATCAGTACCTCTCCGACCTCATTGATATTTGCTTCTGACCCATCTTCTTTAGCAAGCATGATTTCATTGAAAATCATTGGCCTTCCGACTGACCCCTTTTTTACGACTGCTTGATCAGTTGTAATAAAAAAATTATTCGGACCGGCCTCTGATAATCCGTAGCCCTCTTTAAATGGAAGTCCTTTTTGCTTGAACTTCCCATATATTTCTAACGGGCAAGGTGCTCCTCCAGAAAGAAATACTTTTGTATAGGGAAAGCTGGTTTTTGTAAATTCAGGTGATTCCGTTATCATATGGTACATGGTCGGTACAAACAAAACGATTGAGCATTTATACAAATTTAAGAACTGCATCGCTTTTACAGGTTCAAAATAATCAGCAATAACTACTGTCCCGCCAATCATTAGCAAAGGAATTGAAAGAGCGTTCAATCCTCCAGTATGGAATAATGGCAAATACGTAAGGGTTTTATCTCTATTCGTCAAATTCCAGCTTATAATGGTATTCATAGCATTCCATAAAATGGATTGATGTGAAAGAACAACCCCCTTTGGATTCCCTGTTGTCCCTCCCGTATAGATAATGACTAAAGGATCTGTTTCGCTTAAATGACTTTCAATCCTATCTACTCTATCTCCAGTTGCTAACTCTTCATACTGCTCGTTATTGATTTGCATCAATTGAGTTCCATCCATGCAATTGCCCTTCAGCAGTTCTGTAAAATCGCTATGACAGCCAATGATTTTAGGATTACAATCGTTAAGTATATATTTAATCTCTTCACCAGATAATCGCCAATTGACCGGTACAAATACTGCTCCAAGCTTACCGCAAGCAAACAAAAAATCAAAATAACTTATATGATTAGGTGATAGTAAAGCTACCCGATCGCCCTTTTTCACCCCTTGATGATTCAGCCAGCAGGCTATTGCTTGGGCACGCTTATTTACTTCATCATATGTCCGCTTCAGATTCGTATCGGCTTCAATGATGGCAACAGAAGCCGGTGATAATCTCGCTCTATTCTCCAGCCAATCGAGTTCCCACCCCACTATAATCTCTCCTTCAATCAAGATACCATTATATTAAAGAAAGAGAGTTACATAGAAGTTACATCATAATCCCGCCATCTACATGAAGAACCGTACCATTAACATAATCCGATTCATTAGAGGCTAAGAATAAATAGGCGTTGGCAATATCCTCGGGGCTTCCGAGATGCCCTAGCGGTATCATCATTTTCATTTGTCCGATCACCTTTTCTGGGACCTTAGCCGTCATACCGGTGTCAATAAACCCTGGGGCTACTGCGTTAACATTAATCCCTTTACGACCAAGCTCCTTTGCCCACGTTTTTGTCATCCCGACTACTCCCGCTTTAGTCGCAGCATAATTTGTTTGGCCAATATTGCCATATACACCTGAAACAGATGAAGTATTAATGATTTTCCCTTTTCCTTGTTCAATCATGAAAGGCAATACCGCTTGTGTACAATGGAAAACCCCTGTTAAATTTACATCAAGAACAGACTGAAAATCTTCTGCAGACAGCTTTGACAGCATGCCATCTCTTGTAATTCCTGCATTATTGATTAAAATATCTATTTTGCCGAAAGTATTTTTCACAGCTGCAACCATTTGATCGATGCTTTCTCGGTCCGCCACATTTACCTGAAAAAAATGAACATGATATCCTTGCTCCTTCAGCTCTCTAGCTCTTTCGGCTCCTAGATCTGCATCAAAATCAGCGAGTGCTACAGCTGCGCCTTCCCTTGCAAAAATTTGTGCGGCAGCAAGTCCAATTCCATTGGCAGCCCCAGTAATAATGGCGACCTTATCTTTAAGTCTCATGTTTTCAACTCCTTCATCTATCTAAAAATTCCGACATCACTTGCAGCAACTGCTCCCAATCATCGATCAGCGGGGAATGACCGCAATCCTTTAATTCTACAAAGCTTGCATTCTCCCCAATATCCTCCATGATTTCTTCATTCATTTGTCTCGTGATCACTAAATCCCTGTCACCTAAGAGGACGAGTGTTGGTATTTTGATTTTCCCTGCATCCCCTGTTCCTTCTATTAATCCATTAAATGTCTGACTAATATTAAACGTATTCAAGGCATGGAGAATTTCAGCATAATTTCTTTGGGTAAGCATATCATCTATATACTCTTCGTAGCGTTCTGGTTCAGGTTTGTTTTTTGTATAAATAACAGCATCATAAATCATTCTTAATAATTCACGATTTTTCGTTGCGTATGCTTGCTCGGTAGTGATGACTTTTGCTTTCTCGCTCTTTGTCTGGGCATAAGTTTCAACACGCCGATTTAAGTCAGGCATCCCCTTTTCATCTGATTCATATAGTGGATATCCCCTTGTGGAACCTGATGCTAGCAAGATCATTTTATCGCACATTTCGGGATGGTCGGCAACGTATTGCATACTAACAGTGCCTCCCGTAGACCATCCGATTATTGAAAAATCCTTCAATTCAATTGCCTTCGTAAAATGGTCAATATCATCGGCTAGCTCTTTAATTGAATAGATCGGATTTTGATAGCTTGATAGTCCAAAGCCTCTCTGATCGATTGCATAAAGCTTGTATTTAGGATCCATGTTTTCAAGAACAACATCCCAATGCTTTGAGGAATTCATATTGCCGTGGACAAGCAGAACTTTTTTAGTTCCACCTAATCTTTCACGATAGAAAATCATTTCCCCATTCGGCAGACTTACGTTTTTTATCATTATTTCTGTCACTTCTGAATCACTCTCCCCATCTAATTGTAGAAGCTCCCCAAGCATAGCCAATGCCAGCACTGACTAGTACAATGACATCACCGTTTTTCAATTTCCCAGATCTTTCAGCAAGCTCTAAAGATAAAATTTGATCAATTTGACCTATATGCCCATATTCCTCTAAATAGATTGAATCTTCTTTAGTTAATCCTAACTCCTTTAAAACATAATCATGAGCAGACTTCTTCATATGAAGCATCCCGATATAGGAAATATCCTTCTCCTTGTATCCACTTTTCCGGACAGATTCACGAATAACATGCAGGAAGTTCTTCATCGATTTTTTTTCGAGGCGCTCTCTCATCCCAGCAGGATCAAGAACATCAAGTTTATATTTCCCTTCCTCTAACGCTTCCCTTGTCAGCGGATTTTTCGTCCCGCCTGCCACAACGACAACATCCTCGGAAAAAGAACCGTCTGTCAGCAGCTCCGTCTCCAATAATAAATTCCTCTTGCA
>NZ_JBALOZ010000375.1:1586-3782 GCF_036965125.1 Bacillus sp. JJ1503 | reverse complement strand
ATTGATAAATAATAGAAGAGATTTTGATTTTATAGTCCCAATATATGAAGAAATGATTATAGAAATGAAAGAATGGATTTTAGCCCATAAAGAAATATATTCACATTATTTTTAGATAAAGGATGACTAGAACGGTGCGAAAGCTAAAACTAATGACAATTGTGGGTACACGCCCAGAAATTATCAAACTATCAGAGACAATTAAAAAGTGTGATAAATATTTTGAACATAAATTAGTTCATACAGGTCAGAATTATGATTATAACCTTAATGGGGTATTTTTTAAGGAATTAGGTCTTAGGGAACCTGATTTTTATTTAGAGGTTGTAGGTAGAAACTTGGGACAAACAATTGGAAATATCATTGCAAAATCCTATGAAATAATGGTTGATCAAAAACCTGATGCTGTATTAGTACTTGGAGATACTAATTCTTGTTTAAGTGTTATATCTGCTAAAAGATTAAAGATTCCAATTTTCCATATGGAAGCAGGAAATAGATGCTTTGATGAGAATTTGCCAGAAGAAATTAATAGAAGAATAGTAGATCATATAAGTGATGTTAACCTTTGTTACACCGAGCATGCTCGAAGATACTTAAACTCTGAAGGGGTACCGAAAGAAAGAACATATGTCGTAGGCTCACCAATGGTTGAAGTGTTAAATGTAAATAAAGATAAAATTAATAATAGTAAAGTGTTAGAAACACTTGGCCTGGAAAAGGGAAAATATATCTTGTTATCGGCTCATCGTGAAGAAAATATCGACAATGAGCAAAACTTTATAGCCCTTATGAGTGCTGTAAATATAATTGCTGAAACTTATGATATGCCGGTTATTTATAGTACCCACCCAAGAAGTAAAAAAAATATAGAAAAACGAGGATTTATATTTCATCCGAATGTGAAAAATCTACAGCCTTTTGGCTTTGCAGATTACAATTTTCTTCAACTTAATGCTTTTTGCGTTGTTTCGGATAGTGGCACTATTGCCGAAGAAGCATCATATTTTAAGTTCCCTGCAGTTTCAGTAAGAACTAGCACGGAACGTCCGGAGGCCTTCGATAAAGGCAACTTGATAATTGGCAGCATTACAACCGATCAAGTACTCCAAGCGGTAGATATGGCAGTTAGTATGAATACAAATGGAGATTTAGGCGTTGATGTACCTAATTACACTGATAAGAATGTTAGTGTTAAAGTAATTAAGATAATCCAGAGCTACACCGGGATAGTGAATAGAATGGTGTGGAATAAATCATGACAATTATGGTATTTGATGTACCTGCTGAGAGTGGTGGGGCATTATCGATTCTATATGATTTTTATAATGATTATAATAACGATAAGAGTAACAACTATGTATTCGTAGTAAGCAAGCCATTTTTGAAAGAAACTGATAACATAAAAGTTCTACGGTATCCTTGGATAAAGAAAAGTTGGTTTCATAGATTATTCTTTGATAATTTTGTTGCTCCAAAGTTAATCTCAATATATAAAGCTAAAAAAGTTATTTCTTTACAAAATATTATGATACCACGAACTAAAGTCCACCAAACGGTCTATGTTCATAATTCTCTTCCTTTTGTTGAATATAGATATTCAATAACTGAGAATAGCTTACTTTGGGTTTACCAAAATATCCTGAGTAGAAGTATATATAAATCAATTACTAGGANNAAGAGAAAATAGAGGTTATGCCACCTGAGATAAATGTTCAAGTAAAAGAAAGATTTAAAGATACTAAAGATAGCTTATCTACTTTTTTTTACCCAGCTAGCGGGGTCGATTTTAAGAATCATAAAGTAATAATAAACGCATGTATGGATTTAAAAAAAGCTGGAGTGGAGAATTATAAATTTGTAATAACCTTAAATGGAAATGAAAATGATAATATAAAAAAGTTGTTCAAAATAGTTAAGGAAAACAATCTACCAGTAAACTTTATTGGTAGCATAACTAGAGAAGAAGTATTTGATTTTTATAATAAATCTGTACTTGTATTTCCCTCATATATAGAAAGTTCTCCGTTACCCTTAACCGAAGCAAAATTACACAATACTCCTATTATAGTTTCAGATTGTGCTTTTTCGCATGAAATTTTAGATGGGTATGCAAAAGTTAATTATTTTGATCCGTTTAATAGTAAGCAGCTTGCGGATGAACTGCTACAATTTATAAGACTTACAGTTTAATAT
>NZ_JBALOZ010000375.1:0-1563 GCF_036965125.1 Bacillus sp. JJ1503 | reverse complement strand
GTTTTAGAGTATATAATAATTACATCAAATTACTGGTTGTATTTAATGGAGGTTAGTATGGATAAAAAAATTGGTATTTTAACATTTCAAGCATCTCATAATAATGGATCGCTTCTTCAAGCATATGCACTACAAAAAGTAATATCGGAAAAAATGGGATATCAAAATAAAATAATCAATTTTTCAAACAAGAACTCACAAGATATGTATGCATTATTTCCAAGATCATCATCCCTTAAGAGAGTGATAAAAAATCTTTTCTACCTAACTTTTTATAAAAAAGTAAAAACACATTTTGATGATTTTAATAGATTTATAAACTCTGAATTAAAATTATCCGATGGTTTTTTTGAAACATCAAAGGATTTAGAAAAAATTGCTGATAATTACGACATTCTAGTATCTGGAAGTGACCAAATATGGAACATTAATTGTTACGATGCAGATGATGCTTACTTCCTTAATTTCACAAATAATGTGAAAAAGGTAGCCTATGCTCCAAGTTTAGGAGCGAATAATATTTTAGAACATGCAGATGATGTTGACAAATATAGAAATTATTTAATGGATTATTCTGCATTATCGATTAGAGAAAAGAATGGGAAGAAATGGATTGAAGAACTAACAGGTAGGGAAGTAGAACTTACCCTGGATCCCACTATGTTACTAAAAAGGGATGAATGGGATGATATTACATTATCGAAATTATACGATAAAGAATATATATTTTATTATGCATTTCATTACTCTGATGAAGTTAATCGTGCTGTTAAAAAGATTTCAGAAAAGCTCAATATTCCAGTAATTGTGTTAGATGCAAAGTCATGGGCAATAAGAAGATTATTTTCTATGGGCTTTGAATTAACAGAACATGGTGGGCCAAGTGTAATGTTGAGTATGATAAAAAATGCTAGTCTAGTATTTACAACTTCATACCATGGAACTATTTTTTCAACAGTTTTCGAAAAACCTTTTTGGTTCGTTAAAAGTACTATGCTTAATAAGGGGGATGATAGAGCATATACTCTTTTGGAACAAACAGGTTTAGAAGAAAGGTTTATGGATGTAAACAAATTAGAGGAAGTAGATTTATTTAAACCTATTGATTATAACAAAGTAAATAAAAAAGTAGAGAAACTCAGAGAGTCATCATTAGAATATTTAAAAAATGCATTGGAAAACGACAAATAAAATAAGTTAGAATTGTAAAAGTGACTAATAAAGGCCTCTTTTTAAGGGACTTAATCTTCTTTAAATTGGTTTATGCTTTTCACATCCTTGTTGTTTTAGCTTACTTTTATTCCTATTAAACGATTTTAATATTTATAATTAGCTATTTTCAAAACATTAATGCTCCTAGAAGTAAAAGGATATTCTCTATTACAGAGTTTTTAACATTACTATCTTTGGAGACTTGAAGTTGACGATAATATCATATGTGTAATTAATCAGTATTTTAAATAGATCTAATCCATAAGTGAACTAGTTAAAAATGAGTTTTAGATTCATTTTGATAATGATAGGAGTAAACAAATGTTTACAATGCTATATATACTAATATTG
>NZ_JBALOZ010000374.1:0-4121 GCF_036965125.1 Bacillus sp. JJ1503 | reverse complement strand
CACATTAATGATTTTAAAGGATTCCTGGATCTTAAAAAAGATGCGAATCAAATTTCCGCAAAAGCGTATAACAGTTTGAAAGCGTATGCCGATGCAATGATTGAGATCTGGCAATAGGTTAGATTCACTGTTCAGAATATGCCTCCTGTGCCGGGATGACCTGGTACGGGGGGAACAAACTCAAAAACTTTTAAAACGTGAAGGTGGGAAATTAATAAATAGACTTCTTCATCAAATTTGAACTCGGGTAAGGTTTCGTTGTTACATATCCATTTTCTCGATTTTGTGAGTTTATGATACTCATAGGAAACAAAAACAATTGAATGGTTGGGACAGGTAAAGCCAAGTCAGATTCGTCAGCGGCAATGACTTTGGGAAGCAGTCAAAAGTAGGAGTGAAGATAATTGAAGAAAACGATCACAGTTTTAGCCATTTTATCATTGTTATTTTTACTTAGTGCCTGTTCGGCCCTAACCTCTGGCGAAGGGAGCAAGGTACTTGTTAAAACGGGTTATGGAAATATCACAAAAGATGATTTATATAAAGAAGTGATAAGTTCCGAGCGGGGAAAAGAATTGATTCAGAAGTTGGTCTATATGCAAATTTTGGAAGGTAAATATGAGGTATCAGATAAAGAGGTGAATCAACGGCTGGACGATATAAAGGAACAGGCCGGTGATAATGATGGATTTAACATGTTCCTACAAAAACAGGGCTTTAAAAACGAAAAAGAATTAAAGGATTATATTAAACAATCCATTTATTTCTTTAAAGCAACAACAGACGGGGTGACGGTATCAGATAAACAAATAACAGATTACTATGAACAAAATAAAGACCAATACACGGAGGTGAGAACCAGCCATATTCTCGTGGATGAGGAGTCAACTGCTAAAGAAATTGAACAGGAACTAAATAAAGGAACCGACTTTGCCGAATTGGCAAAAACAAAATCGACGGATAAGATGTCTGGAGCAGAAGGCGGGGATTTGGGCTATCTTTCCGGGCGAAGCCAGGAAATGGATCCGACATTTCTTGCTGCGGCTATGAAATTGAAAAAAGATGAAGTGAGCGAACCGGTCAAGACAATGTTTGGTTATCACATCATTAAGGTAACAGATATAAAGGTGACGCCATTAAGCAAGGTGAAAGATCAAATCAAACAAGCGCTTATGGGAAAAGAGGCAAAACATGTACAGGAGATATTAAACAATTTGAATAAAGAAATTGAGATTAAAGAAGATACATTAAAAGATGCATTTAAGGATGTGGAACCGCAACAACCAAAGCTTCCCCCTCAAAGTTAAAATATTCGGTCATTGCTAATTGGTTAGTATGGCCGGATAGTCATATGATGGAATTTGAGCCAATGATTTAAGGGTTTCAGGCGTCGATGAACTGTAGATCATTGTGCTCATTCCAGCCATAAGTAGTTGGTATGATTATCACCGAGCTTTACAACAATTACAAAATTAAAAAACCTCACCCAAGCATGATGCTTGAAGATAGTAAAATACTATTCAATCGATTTTTTCTTAGGTAAAAATGTAAGGCTCTTCGCCAATTACCGTAATTTTGCAGAAAAACCCTATGTCTTATTTTCTAAAAGATTAAAAACCGGACAAAGGAATGGGTTCAGTTGCGAAGAGATACATCACTTCCTCCTAATTTTGGATAATCAACACGCGTAATATTATGTCTTTAATCCTCCAACTCCGCATTTTCAGACAATCATTTTTGGATATCCCCTGATTGTCATTTGTATCTGAAGTATTACCTTTGTTCCAAATGATAGAACATTTTACATTCGGTATCCATCTACTACTCCAACCATTCCATAACAGGCCAATATCCGAGGGTATAAAATGTCAGACCCTACATGGGCTTGATCATTAAAGGGATCGGTAAGTTTTTTTATACCAAATATATTCCAACAAAGCAGGTCAAAATCCATGAACAATTGACAAATACTTTGAAAGGTAACTGGTAAATACGTCGATTCCCAATTATTAAACAAGTTATATGTAGGGTTTTGGCAATTAAAAGTTTTTTATAACGCCAGTAGATGGCAAGATTTTCACTATGCATTGCTTAGAATTAAAACCAAGGTTTAAAAGAATCTATCAAATATTTTATAAAGACATCATCATACTTATGCGACTGGCAAAATTCCAATAGATTCTTTTATTTGCAAATTGCCAAGCTTACCAAAATAGTAGATTCCATGAAGGTGTTGGCATTTTTTGTAGGAATTGTCCGATTAATGACCATATGGTCAATGGCTTGAGGGGGGTGATAAACCCAGGTAATGAATTAAGCTGTGAAAGGTAAGGAGGCGATAAAGGGGCTAATAACGATAAAGAAATGACGATATAACGTAATGATCAAGGGGAATTCGAAAATAAAAA
This sequence comes from Bacillus sp. JJ1503, assembly GCF_036965125.1. Taxonomy (NCBI): domain Bacteria; kingdom Bacillati; phylum Bacillota; class Bacilli; order Caryophanales; family Bacillaceae; genus Bacillus; species Bacillus sp. JJ1503. The sequence goes on along the minus strand of NZ_JBALOZ010000374.1, from coordinate 1,713 downwards.
ACCTACATAAAAAGTGGGTTATTATCCAATAGGGAGGCAAATTACTTTGAAGTTGAGAATTAAGATTGCCGCATTATCAACCACGATATTACTTGCGATGTCATCAACATCCGCTTTTGCAGCGGACCCTGGGCTGGATAAAATGCCCGAACATGTGGATCCCCAGTCTTGGGTTCTTACCGATTATCTGACATGGAATGACTATAATCCGATCCCGGGAATAGACTGGAAAGCCCCAGACATCAAAGCGGAGAGGGAATTGAGAGGGGCATTGATTCTAGTAGATTTCCCTGATCTGGGGTTTATCCTTAGCGATCCCGAAGGTTCTGATCCAGCTGGTAATCCAAGGGGCATCGGATCAATTCCCCGTGAGGACGTTCCGGAGTTTTTTAAGGATTTTCTCACCAAGCCAAGTGCCCTAAATAACTACCAAACGATGGATAGTTTTTGGAAGGAGAACTCCTATGGAAAATGGGGCGTAACCCTTGATGCTTATGGTCCCTACCGGTTGGATAAAAATGAATTTCAGTATGGGCTTGAGAGCAGTCATAATACTGGTGCATTGCCAAGTAACTATACAAGAGGAAACCTTTTTCAGGATGGTATAAATGCGGCCACAGACGACATAAATGCATCTGGAAATGAATATGACTTTGCGTTCATTGTTCATTCGGGTTATGCCGAATCAGCCGTATGGCAGGAATTCGGTGAAATGATGTTCCTTAATCCAGAGTCGGTGCCTGATGAATTTGGACCTCCGGATTTACCTGGATTTGAAAACCTGCCAAACTGGACAAAAACTCGTTATGTACCATGGACTTCCTATTTTGCGGCCAAAGCAATATGGTCTTCCGCATCAAGTGCAAGGATCAACGGTAAAACGATTCGTGTTTCTATTCAAGGCGAAAGTAATGGTTTGGCTACATTTGCCCACGAATTCGGTCATCTTCAATCTCTTGGTGATAATTACAACAACCCATTCGGGGTCCCTCCAGTCCGGTCATATGCTGGAAATTGGGAATTAATGGCCAGCGGAAGCTTCAATGGACCGGGTGGCCCGCATACGCGCTATTTTATTCCTGCCACCCAGGGTGGATCCTTACCGGCTCCACATACGCTGCGAAATAAGATGAAACAAGGATTTCTATCCGATGATGAAGTCCTTGAGCTAAACCGTGATGAATTAAAAGAATCTGGGCCGGTGTTTGCAGATATTATCGCACGCGAAGTGCCGATTGGCGATAATTTCGGCCGGACCGGACTCCACGGTATCAACATCAGCATGAACGATTTAACACCAACTAATTACCTTGCCGGTGACTGGCGTAACGATATAATAAGCAATAGATTGTACAATAACTACACCCTTGAAGTGGTGGATCGTGTCGGTGCAGACTCCTTCCAATCCGATGCCGGCGTATTGATTTCCAAAACGAAAAATGCAGAAACTGCCCCGAGTGTCTGGATTATTGATTCCCACCCGGAAGATATTAATCTGCCTGACTTCATAAGACCTGATGGCACAACATCTATGCTTTCCTTAGGGGATGAGCGACAGCTTGCCGATGCTTTATTTAAAGCCGGGAGTGGGGCAACTTTGGTCAAGGGCCAATTCGATGGTTCCATTGACAAAGATACTGTTGTCAGTGAGTACGTCGATCCGTACAATAAACTCCATATCTACATTTTAGGGAAACACAAAGACAATGACGG
>NZ_JBALOZ010000373.1:359-4506 GCF_036965125.1 Bacillus sp. JJ1503 | reverse complement strand
TTCTACGATAGTATAAATAAATCAATAAAAATATAAATGAAATAAAACATAGAAGCTTTATGATTGACATCTCCCATATTATTATAAGAATTTTATAAATGACCATATTCTTAATAGTCCGGTTTTTATTAAATTCCGGTAATTAATCTGGCACTTGATGGGCTGGATAAAGGTAAATTTCTTTTCCTCAGTAAGTACCTTCAGTTGCCTGTATAATTCTTTCCACTCTTTAATTCCAAAATAGATATGGGCCCATGCTGCTCTTAAGTATTAATGGTGGTATCCTTCAAACCTTTTTGTTTAAGTGCCATGATATAGTGATCCCCCAGCTTTTTATCAATAATAGCAATACTAGCAACATTTCAAGCTGAAAATCATCATATAACTTCTTAATAGTTTTTTCTACTGGGGCTGCGGTTATCCTTTTCATTTTTCTTGTCTAGGTCAATTTCTTCGTCTCCCTTTAAGAAATATTGGTGTTAAAGGTACCTATTAACCGAAATTGTCCACACGATTAGCATTTCGCTTAAATTAAAAAGGCCAATGCTTGAATCGCTTCTAAGCATTGACCTATAAGGCTTTAAGCCTATAAATGATACCGGTGGCCGGGGTCGAAACAGCTCCCTTCATAAACACTGAATTTTTTTGGTTTCCAAATATGCTTATGTAAAAATTAGACGCACTGCTATATTTCCGAAAAATACGGTTTTCCGCAAGTAATGCCATCTTTACCATTGGGGCTATCAGCAAATACTGCACAGGTTAAAGTTGAAGGGATATCTTTGGTTTTTATGATTCTACATCCTTAAATGCATCTTTCAATGAATCTACTTTAATCTCAATATCTTTATTTAATTTGTTTAGAACCTCCTGAATAGGTTTTGCCTCTTGTCCCATAAGTGTTTGTTTGATTTGATCTTTCACATCGCTTAATGGCTTTTCCTTTCTATCTGTTACCTTAATAATGTGATAACCAAACATCGTTTTGACTGGCTCGCTTACTTCATCTTTTTTCAATTTTAAAGCCGCTGCTAGAAATGTCGGATCCATTTCCTTGTTTTTGCCGGAAAGATAGCCCAAATCTCCGCCAGCTAATGCAGACACCTTATCTGTTGAATGTTTTTCTGCTAATTCGGCAAAGTCCGTTCCTTTCTCTAATTCCTCGATAATTTCTTTTGCCGTCGACTCCTTATCCACGAGAATATGGCTAGCTTTCACCTCCGTGTATTCGTCTATATGTTGTACAAAATAATCATTGATTTCTTTATCTGAAACTTCCACCCCCTCGGTTGTTGCTTTAAAGAAATAAAGGGTTTGTTTAATTTGTTCTATTAAATCCTCTTCGTCTTTAAAACCCTGTTGGATGAGAAGCATTTCAAATCCAGCTTCATCTCCGGCCAGTTCCTTTATCTCGTTCAACCGCTGATTCACCTCTTTATCAGTTACCTCATACTTACCTTCCAAAATTTGCATATAAACCAACTTCTGAATCAATTCTTTTCCCCGCTCGGTACTTGACACTACTTGAAACAAATCATCTTCTGTAATCGTTCCATAGTCCGTTTTCACAAGTACCTTGCTCTCTTCGCCTAAGGTTTGCTTCGTACAGGCGCCAAGTATTAAGAGCAATGATAATATGGCTATAACTGTGATTGTTTTCTTCAACTATCTTCACCCCTACTTTTGACAACTTCCCAAAGTCATTGCCCTTGATGGATTTTAAAAATCGGCTTATATTCATAAAAAATCTAATAAATGGATGTAACCGTTTCTCAACCTACTTAAATGTGGCGGGACAGTTCGCCAACTGTCCCAGCCATTCTATTGTTTTTGTTTCCTATGAGTCCCATAAACTCACATTTGTTCCCCCCGCACCAGGCAGCGCTGGCACAGGAGGTATTTTCTAAAAAGGTGAATCTACCTTATTGCCAGATCTCAATCATTGCATCGGCATACGCTTTCAAGCTGTTATACGCTTTATCGGAGATCTGATCCGCATCTTTCTTAAGATCTAGGAATTGTTTGAAGTCATTAATATGTTTGACAACTTTATCTGGAGAGCCATTCTTTTCAAATTGTTCCACAGATCTTAAATGTGCTTTCAGTGCTTGTGCTGCACCTGCTTTGAATTCTCCCTCATTGTTAAAGCTATCAATTACAGAGCTTATACCTGTTGCGCTAAGTTTACTAGGTAATAGATTCGTCACAGAATCGCTTTGACTAGAGTCTGTCTCTGATGTGGCTGTAAACGTAAGGCTTTCTGGAGCTGTTTTGCCCTTCGGAATTTTCACGTATACAGGTACAGCGACGGTTGCGCCAGGTTCCACAGCAACTACGTTGTGCTCAAGCTGCACTTCCCAATCATCGCCGGCAGAAGCGTTGACACGAATAAGATCCTTCGCTTCACCGGTATTAGTGACATTAAAATGATAGACCGCTACTTTGTCTTCTACAGCAGGTTGCACATTACCAGTGCTTACATCTACCCCGAGTTTATAGTCACCTGTGCCCTCAGTGTGACGTACGGCAACCTGATAACGAAGTACTCCTTCAGCGCCTTTGTTGTTCCCTAAAACGTAGAAATGAAGTTTATTGTATGGATCGATGTACTCACTGACAATTGTGTCTTGATCAATTGAACCATCGAATTGTCCGGAGACCAACGTTGCTCCATTACCAGATTTGAATAACGCATCAAGTAATTGACGAGGGTCACCTTTACCAACCATAGCTGTTGTGCCGTCAGGTCTCGTAAAGTCCTTCAGATTGATATCCTCAGGATGTGAATCGACTACCCACATAAACGGGGCAGTCTCAGCATTTTTTGTTTTGGCTATCAATACCCCAGAGTCAGCTGCAAAGGAATCCGCACCAATGCGGTCTACCACTTCAATGGTGTAGTTATTGTACTTGTTGTTATTGTTATTGCCTATTTTATCGTTACGCCAGTCACCTGTCAGATAATCGCTTGGTGTTAAATCTCCATTCATGCTGATGTTGATACCGTGGATTCCGGTTCGGCCAAATTTACTGCCAATTGGCGCTTGACGCGAGATCACATCCGCAAACACCGGTCCAGATTCTTTTAATTCATCACGGTTTAACTGCAGGACTTCATCATCAGATACAAATCCTTGTTTCATCTTATTTCGAAGCATATGTGGTGCCGATAAAGAAGCACCAAGGGTAGATGGAATCATCCAGCGAGTGTGTGTTCCACCGGGGCCGTTAAATGAACCACGGCTCATCGTTTCCCAATAACCCGTATAGGTTCTAGGGTCAAGAGCCGCATTATTGTAGTTATCGCCAAGACCGCGGAGATGGCCAAATTCGTGAGCAAATGTCCCCATGCCATCACTTTCACCTTGGATAGAGACACGAATCGTTTTGCCATTTATTCTTGCACTAGATGCAGCCGACCAAATCGTTTTGGCTGCATAGTAGGATGTCCATGGTACATAGCGAGTCGGTGCCCAGTTTGGTGTGTTTTCAAATCCAGGTAAATCCGGCGGTCCAAATTCATCAGACACTGACTCCTGATTCAGGAACATCATTTCGCCAAATTCTTGCCATACAGTCGATTCATCATAGCCGGCATGAACGATGAACGCAAAGTCATACTCTTCTCCAGATGCAGTTAAGTCAGCTGCAGCCGCATTTACACCATCTGTAAAAAGGTTTCCACTTGGATATTGCTCTGGCTTGGTACCAGGATTCATAGAGTTAAGCCCATACTGAAATTCGTATTTATCCAAGCGGTACGGACCATAAGAATCAAGGCTTACGCCCCATTTCCCCTGAGAGTTCTCTTTCCAAAAGCCATCGATTGTCTGATAATTGTTAAGTTCACTTGGAGTATTTAGAAAGTCCTTCCACCATTGTCCTAGTTGCTCACGTGGAATTGCGTCGACTTGTGGGTTACCAGCGATCTCTGAACCCTTCGGTTGGGTCAAGATAAAATCCTGATCCGGAAAGTCAACCAAAATCAAGGCCCCTCTAAGTTCTGTTTCAGGCTGAATATCCGCTGTATTCCAGTCGATACCCGGAACAGGATTATAATCATTCCACGTCATATCCTCTGGGTTTACCCATGATAGGGGATCCACTGGGTCGGGCATTTGATCTAGCCCTGGTTCCGCAGCAAAAG
>NZ_JBALOZ010000373.1:0-262 GCF_036965125.1 Bacillus sp. JJ1503 | reverse complement strand
TACCTCTAAGCTTCAAAGTCATTCTCCTCTCTCCTGGTTAAAAACCTACCTTGTATGTAGGTAATCATTTCAAACAAAGCTACTGCCTATTAAAATATAGGGTGCTATATCCTTGTCCGACATACGGGCAAAAAAATAGAACTTCTAGCAAATTAAGATACTTCATGTCTGTATTTGGAATATTAAATAGTTAGCAAGCTTCCCCCTGATGGTTGTGTATTATCGGCATTTCTTAATCGTTAACCCTTTTACTGCCCCACTG
>NZ_JBALOZ010000372.1:6905-8764 GCF_036965125.1 Bacillus sp. JJ1503 | reverse complement strand
GCATGGCATCGTATTTAGGTTAGCATAAACTAAAGACCGCTAGATAATATTAGAGAAAAATGTGTCCAGTGTGACCAAAATGTGACCACTATAAAATACTACTCTTAGCTGTTTGTATAAATTAATAATCTTATTACGTAAAAGACGATGCCAACTTTAAAGCACCGTCTTTCTTTGTGTTCAATAGTTTCTTTTACAAGCTGTCACATCCTGTATTTCTAATAATCCTACAACAATCACATTAAGCTAAATATATCTTCTGTTGACCTCATCAGACTGTCTATTCGTTCGTTACAATCACTTGTGAGTAAGCCGGATTAGAAATCCATTTGGGTGCTACACGGGCATAATACGTAAGCAATTGAGGGCTCATTATTTGAGGGATATGTTTTGATGCGAAAATCTACTAGGAAAAATAATTGGAAAATATTTTATAAAAAGGTATTGACGTACGTGTACGTCAATTGTATATTATATATAGAAACGTACAAGTAAGTTTATTTAGAGGTGAAAGCATGGAACCAGTACATCCGTTAAAATATGTTTCCCAGACATTTCAAGTTCCCTTATCAGATATAGCGAAAGAGCTTGGTGTTAGTCGTCAGACAGTAAATGAATGGGTAGGTAAGAGAAGGAAGTCAATACCTGAAAAACATATTTCTAAAATATCAGCAATGTTTAAGTTAGATGAGCGTTGGTTTCGAAAGAATGACTTGTTAGGCTCGGAGAGGTTAGAACTACAACGAATATACATAGACCGAAATGCAACTTTTATCGAATTCCCTGATCAAATTGTTGACGATGAAGGGAATGTTCATGAGATTACGAGATCTTATAGTCCCGAAGAGGAATTTTCAAGACACTTATCATACCGACAAAGGGCAGAAGAAGTAATTGAAGAGGTTAGAAAATTAATTGAGATTGAAGTTGATGCTCATGATGATTTTTTTCAAACCATCATAAATGAGGTGATTTCTGTAACTAAATCCGAAGACATAAGAAAAGCTCACATGCTTCAAGACGTATTAAAGTTTTTACTTTATCATGATCATGAGTTTGGATTTTTTATGATTGACTCTGATAAAAGTAAGACTGTTAAGTTAAATGAATTATTGGAGCTTTATAAAAAGGTTTAAGGGCGGTCTTAACTGATCGCCTACTCTTTAAAGGAGGTGAAGGAACAATGGCACAATATAAGTTTGTTGAACCGGACACTACTCGGCAAGAAATAGCCAAAACGCTAATTAAGTCCTTAGAGCGTTCTCTAACAGAACAAGAAGTAAAGACTATTTATTGGCTCGGTGATTGCGAATATGAGACAAGAGGAGTTTTAACTGACCTTTTTAATGAACTGTTAGAAAGAATTGAATACTTTAAGGAGGATTAAAATAATTAATCGTACATACACCTTAGATTGCAGGTAAGTTGAAATAATATTAATCTATTTAACTTTGAGGAGGAAATAAATATGTCAGTAATCGAAGCACGTAACGCAGCAACTAATTCAAATAACGAAACTAAGGCTCGGGTTTACGTAGGAATTTCTTACAAGTTTTCACCAGCGAACAGAACTATCCTTGAATGTGCAAGTAATTCAATGGAACGTGGTAATGTACAGCTCTTTGAAAATGTTTATGGTCAATCCTTTGTCTTCCACAAACAGAACGATCAAGAAGGAGATATAAATTTAAACGAAGAAACAATGGAATACTATGAGTTTGGTTATTTTGAGGTAAATTCAAACAATGAATATGAAGGATTATACGAGTTTAATAGCCAGTTAAACGAGGAAATCTTTGGAACTAAGTCAATTCTGCTTAAAGATATGGAGGGAAATCCTTATTTAATGAACATCGAGG
>NZ_JBALOZ010000372.1:3321-6874 GCF_036965125.1 Bacillus sp. JJ1503 | reverse complement strand
AAATTCTCATTTGCCAAAATGGAATAAAAGATACAATAAAATATAGACAGAATTTCTCTAGCAATAACCATGTGAAAACAGACATTTTGCAGATGTCTTAATTAATCATACCCATACTTAATAAGGAGGGGTTAGTTTGGGCTAATTCCTCCAAAACTACACTAATCTAACAATTTTATATTAGATTAGTAGCTTAACTTGTATCTAAGTATATTATGTATAACTTAACTTGCTACCATTCTATCAATAAGTTGATAAATCGTCAATAAAAAGTTGCTTATTTATAGTGCGAATTTTTAAGGAGGTGAGGATATGACTTGATTAATAGTCAAAGATGTTAATTGTCATCTGACGGTCTCTGGTACATAAAAATAAATAAAAATTTAAGGAGAAAATGCAATGAGTGATATTCAAAAATATAAAGATATGCAAAAACGATTGACTTTAATGCAAGATCCAGCATGGGTTAAGGTAATTCAAGCTTTGAAGAGCTTTAAGTACGATGATACAAAAGATTATTCAGTTATTTTTAAAGAGGAAAAACAAAGGAAAAACAGAAATCAAAATTTCCATGAAGTTACCTATGTTGAGGAGACTGATTCGTTTATCTTTATTTCATATGTATTGAATTTTGAATGTTCTGAGCTGACAGAAGAAATCCGTAATAGGATTGTTTTGAAAGATATAGACATAATCGATATTCGGGTAACTGATAAGTTTAGATTTGAAGATTATTTTTTTGCGGAATAAATAGTTTTATAAATTAATCTCAAGTACATATCATGGGGGCGCAGCTTAACTGCTGTTCCCTCTATTATTCCTAAGCAGAAATAGAGTAACACTCTGTGGCTCAAAATAAATGAAAATTATTAAAGGGAGATTATCCAAATGATAAATGTAATTTACAAAATTGAAAAGGATAAAGTTGAAGAAATCCTTGAAAGATCAAAGTTGCTAGGGGTCGCATTGTACGGAAATTCAATCAACCTAAATTCAGTGACAGATAATAAAGGGTTGACCTATTTTGTTGATGAAGCTCTTGAAGAAATTAGGCAAGATTTAATGTTGTCCGAGATCATGAAGCAACTTGATGTAATTGAACAAATGGTTAAGGGAACAGGTGAAAAGGTTGATTTGGGACTAGAGACTAATGAAAATGAAGAATTTAAAAGAAAGGTATGGAAATTTATTTTCGGAAACAAATAAAAGGGGAGATTAAATGATACAAAATATTAACAATAAAGCTTATGTCATGCTAGACAAGGAACGAGCTGAAACATTACATAAAGATGCTTTTCAGGATACTTACAAGGTTATAAGGCAGTTTTCAGAGCAGTCACAGAAGATTTATCAGTACATTAGCAAGAATAAATTCGAAGAACCTACAAATTTATTTTCACACCAAGTCTTATGCAGTCCCCCAGGTCATGGAAAAACAACTTCACTTGAATATCACATAAAGATGGAAATTATTCAAACAGAGACAAGGAAGCATCCTTATCTCTTAGTTTTCAATAATAAGGATACAATGACTACCTTTTATGAATCGGTAATAAAATTTTCCAACAAATACAACATTAAGAATGCAATATTGGCAATTGACGAAAACAATTTAGGGCAATTTAAGGAAATGCTAGATTATTACCAAATTGTTTGCGTTGTTCAGCAGAGGTTGAGGGATTTAGCAATTGGGTTCGGTGATGTAGATTCATTCTTACGGTATCGACAAGAGCATTTATATTGGGGCAAGAAGCCGGATAAGCCTGATAAAACAATTGTACCAAGAACAATAATCATTGATGAAATGCCCATCTTCTTCAATTCTGTGATTTTTGATATTGGAAAAGATAATAATATGCTGGATTGGTATGACTTATTTGTTAATAACACTAATGACAATGAATTGAGTCCGAAGAATAAACAAAAGGGAAGATTATATATAAGTAGCCTGATTAATTCAGAACTAAATAACATAGGAAATACAACATTAAAACTTAACCGTTCCATTGAATCAACTAATACAGAAGTGGAACTCATGAATATCCTAGAAACCTTAAATAAAAATGTCCCTGATTACAACAGCATCAATCGGTATAAGCGCTTTATCAAATTATTAAATGAAGATGGTATAGGGGCAATTAATAACATATCCCAGAAGAACATACTTTGCTCGGATTTAATCGACTATAAGCCATTTGGAAACATACTGGTACTTGACGGCACTGCCAAGGAAACATCAACAATATATAACCGTGCAGGTTTTGAAATTAAATACGTACATAATTATCACAAGTACATTGAACGGCTCAGATTCTTATTAAATAAAATAAACACTTCAAGCTATAAAAGAGAAAATCCAAAAAGTGAGATAAGGGAACAAATAGCAGAAGACATAATTGAAAAAAGAGGAAAGGGAATCAATATTATCCCCATCCCATCCAAAAATGATATTGGTAAATACATAAAATTGGGAGCAATTACTCCTGAGCAGCAAAAGCAATTTTTCATGGACAGACAATATGAAGNNATACACAACTTAACAGGAAAAAACGATTTAAGCAAATATAATCATATTGCATTACTAAACCTCCCTATTATGAAACCGGACGAATACAGGCTTCAAGCTATAGCGATGTATGGAACGGATATTGATTTAAGACTCGTTAAAGATTTGGCTGATAATGAAGAACGTCAATTACATAAAGGTAAATGGTTTGTAGACCAACGGTTGCAAAATTTATTCCTTGAGCAGCAAAAAGCTGAACTTTCACAAATAATACATAGATCATCAATTAGAAATATTAATTCGGATAAAGTAGTAACAATTTACATGTATCACAATAAAGAACAAGTAATGGAGATGTTAAAGGAAATATTCAATCTTCCTGATGAGAATTTTATGACTGTCGATATTCAGAAGAAAAATAACTTCAAGGTGAAGTGTAGGAAATGGGCAGAGCAGATTAGCGCTCATCTAAAAAATAGTCCTAATTAATAATTTACAGCATTTAAAATCGGTGGGAATAAGTTCAAGTATTGGATTAAGGACAATTGGAAAGAACACGAAGAGTTAATTAGACAAATTTTTAAGGAATATGAAATAAGCATCAATGTCAAAGGGAAAGGAAATTACAAATATTTTACATATTATGACAATGATTTTGAAAGAATGTTTGCTGATGGAGAAGTAGAAGAGTTATTTGCTTAAAAGTGGAGGATTTTTCCTTATATATTATTAAGAGAAATTCCCTCACTTTGATAGTTTTCTAGATAGATAATTACATAAAATGGATAATCACATTCCAAGTGGCTAAATGGAACGATAGTGGAATTTAGACGCTTGACCAAGCACTTACAACGCTCTTGTTTTTTGTTGTAAGTGTGCGGTAGGCTCTTTGTTTAAATGTTACAGCTATATGTTTATATATAAATGATCAAAACATAGGCTTGCCAGCCCACTTTTCAAGAAGAGCACTTGAAAAGTTCCTCGGCTTCACTCATAAAGCAAAGAACGCGTTATTCGTTCATTTTATTTACTGATGATATTAATAGG
>NZ_JBALOZ010000372.1:0-3301 GCF_036965125.1 Bacillus sp. JJ1503 | reverse complement strand
GAAAGTAACTACAGAAATAACCGTCCAATTAAGAATGATTCCTTCAAAGGGATGATTCCTTACTCATTAGAATCAATTAAGCTTAAGAAAAGTGGAATGAAAACTTTCAAATTAAATGAAAAGAGATGTGCTAGTTATGACATTGTGAATGTTAAATTTGATACAAGTGTTAAAAGTGGGAATGATATTTTACAAGATGTTCCAAAGTGGATTAAAAATAAAGAAGAGTCCATTACAAAAGTGAAGGGGTATTTAGAAAAAGCTAAAAAGGTTAAGCAACGTGAGAATTTAGAGGAAAAGCTTGAGCAACTAGAAATTGAATTAGAATCGTTGAATAAACTGAAATTGGAATTAGAAACTAATAAGGAAGAAAATAATCCAGTATGGGAAAATAAATGCTTAGATGATTTGCGTCATGATTTATATACCAATGGATTTGATTTAGATGTTTATGATAAGAAGGAGAAGGGATATGTTAAGACTCATTTTGTCCTCTACACAAGAAGTACGGCAAAGAGTCGAACTGGTCAAGTGTGGTTTATCCGTGAAGATTTACATAAGGAAATGTCAGAATGGTCTAATATGAGATTAAATTTTGATAAGGATAACGTAGACTTGGCTGGGCTAATGGCTTATGAAAGTTTAGTCAGTAGTGCCATAGTTGATAAAATCGTAATTGATCCTGATTCAATATTAATAATTGATAAAGTTACAAGTTCATTTAATGACAAAAAGGTTAATGTAATTGGTTTAAAGGATGGGATGTTGAACTGTATACCTAAAAATCACCCAATTGAAAATGAATTGTTCGATGGTTCTGCACTGTTAGACAGTAGTTGTTTTGTAAGGGACTTTGCCAATAAGGGATTTATTCAGCTTAGAGAATCATTCTTTAAATGTGCAGCCTTCAATGTTGATCTCCAAGGATTCTATAAAGAGTATTTTAAAGAGGATTATGAGACAGCAACAGTAGAGGATATGTTTGGAAAGCCAATTAAAGTCAGCGAGATAAAAATGGTTATAAATCCGAGTGATCTGAAATTATTAAAATATAGTTATGCAGTAGGTACGAAAGAGGATATGTGGAATTACTGGAAGGAATTCATTAAAAATGAAAATAACAGTGAATTTGGGGTTTGTGGATGGGAAAATGTAACGAAGCGAATTGATAAAGATGATATTGAAGAGGGGAAAATATATCAGCAACTCTCATATCAGATGGTAAATTCTTTACCGACTAATTATAAACAGATTTCAGAATTAGTGAAATTTGAAGTTAATTATATAGATGGAATAAAGAACATTCCAGATAAATTTATGCAGTATCTTGACAGAACAAAAAACAACATGAACGCTAATCAAATGTTTATGGATATTTATGAATTTGATAAAGATATTGTTGAAACGCAGATATACCGTAACTTCAAAAAGGAAACGATTAGAAAATATCGTGAACATTTACAATCAGGGAAAATTAGAGTTTCTGGAGATTATTGTGTGTTAGGTGGAAATTTGGTCGAATACTTACTAGCCAGTGTAGGTGAGGTGCAAGGGGAATTAAAAGAATCCTTAGTATTTAAGGAAAATGAAATATTTACACCATTTCTTCCTCCTGGCGAAGTGGTTGGATTCCGTAACCCTCATGTAAGCCCTGCAAACCTACTAAGTGTCACAAACATTCGACCAGACCTTGAAACTGAACATGAAAATCCTAATCACAAATACTTTAAATATTTTAAAGTGACCGATAACATTGCGATTGTTAACGGATGTAATGGCAGTTTGTTAAATGATACATTGAACGGGTGTGATTTTGATGGGGATACATGCTTGTTCAGTAATTCGAGTATTCTTCTTGATATTGTTAATGAAGCAAAAGGAGAATTTCTTGTGCCAGTTAATGATATTCCATTAAAAGAAGAGAATGATGATTTGAATTTCCGACTAGAAAATAAATCTAAAGCAAAGGTGGACAATAAACTTAGTCTTAGCCAGAAAAGAATTGGCGCTATATCGAACCTAGGGCAACAGGCTTGCTCTATCATGTGGAATGAAGTACACAAGAAAAATCCTAATCAAAAGAAAATTAAAGAATTGCTTGAAATTGTTAACTCTCTTGCGGTTTGCTCAGGATTGGCGATTGATGGGGCTAAACGTGAGTACAAGTTGGATTTAGACGAGCAAATTAAACATTTCCGCAAAGTATTAAATAGAATGCTAATAGTTCATCAAGGCGAGGAAGTGAATAAATTAACTGGTGAATTAAAGAAAAAGGATTATAAAGTATTTCCTAAGTTTTGGAAGTTTGTGAAAGAAGAAAAGAAAAATAAAGACTCTGTTGAAGAAGTTGTAATTAGTGAGACGGTCACAAGTAAAATGCAAAGAGAAGGCATCTACTATAATACTCCGATGGATTGGTTAATCTATGTTTTAGATAAAAAAATAACAAGAGGTACTGGGGTTAAAAATCCCAAAAGACTTATTGAGTTATTAGTGGATGGACGTATTAAAGATGGAGACAGAAGGAAACAAGCTAATATTGAGCAACTTGCATTTGAATCACAACAGGGAACAAGTCGGTTTTATGCAATAGGATTTAATAATGAGGATGAAGAAGAGGAAATGCTTCGAGAAGTTGAAGTTATTATGGAAAAGTATGATCGAAAAGTTAGTAAGGTTAAAATGGACGAAAAAACAATGTACGCATTACTCGCTAAGATCAGTAAGCGAACTGAAGGTGAAGAGGAAAATATACGTCCTGATGGAGAACCTTATGCAAATTTACGTATTATGTTACATCTCTATAAAACTTACAAAGAATTATTCTTACAAGCATTTAAAAATATATCAAAAAATGCACACCACTAATCATGGGAAACTAGCATTGTCAAGGGTTTTATAAGTGTTTTTGAAGTGGCTATATGAGGGGGAAACTGGAATGCGAAGACTAGTCATTATTTTGTCGCAGCACCGAACACATTAGGTGAAGTAAGTGACTTTTTCCCCTCAAATTTAATCTTTTTATTTTTTAATTAAAATTGTTTAAAATAACCCAATTATAACATTAACACATGTTGTGTTTTGTCGTCAATACTAAAAATCAACATTAGCAAAAATTTTATAATCTCAATTGATTGTAGAATTTTTGGTACCGTTGATTGAGCACCAATTGTACCAAATTTAAACATTTTCTTCCGTTTTGTTGTTGTTTTGATGGGACAATGACAAAGTATCTACGCAGAGTTTTATTGATTCTGTTTATTATTCATAATATTTTTTCCTCTTCGAGACAGTCTTAAAG
>NZ_JBALOZ010000371.1:0-7962 GCF_036965125.1 Bacillus sp. JJ1503 | reverse complement strand
TTTTTTTATAGATTTTTGGTTATCCAATTTTGAAATCCTCCTGACTTAAAGAAATTGTCATAAATTTTTTCGCGGGATATTTTCCCTCTTTTTGTCCATACTAGAAAAAAAGGGGGCGTTTGTTATATTTTTCAATAGAAGAGGTCAAGATGATAAACCAGAGGTTGTCATGCTGGACACAGAAGTTTATGCTTGTACAAGCTGTAATGGCTGGATGCGAAAGGAATTTGCATCAGCTGATCTTAAATGTCCTTTATGTGGAAATGATACATCCCCTGAAATGAGGGAATTACCGCAAATTGAATAAATTACGAGCATAAGACTGCTGAATAAATTCGGGCAGTCTTATTTTATTACGAATTCTCGTTTTGTTGACCTAATTCTTTAGCGGCTAATAAAATATTGCCTGTTTCAACTGCCCGATGTTCATCAATTGAACCACTCGGATAATTATTATGTTTAAGGGAATTCTCCGCGTTAAGAGCGTTATCTAGGGCTTGTCTTCCTTTTGCGTCATTTTTCTTCATTTATAACACCCCTTTATAAGATATGCTGTAACATTTCTTTAATCATAAGTTTTGATAGTTAACGGCTTCTTATTCACTGTCAACTGAAACGGATATATTTACTATTGGGATGAAAATTCAATAGAAAAAGCTATGGAGCTGCGATTTCCCATAGCTTTTCATTTGCCTGCTATTCAGCCTTTTTTGATAAACAGCGATCACATTCCATTAAATATGAATCAGTATATTCATTTATTTTTTGACCGCATTCTTGACAAATCTTTCTTGACGCAATCTCTAAAGATTCCACTTTATAATGTAACATGATTCCACTCCTTTTTATAATACAGAATATAATTTACTTCCTTGTTATATAACAGTATACTCGAATTTATTTTAAATGTGTAGCCCTTTTTTTGAAAATTTAAATTTTTCCACTTTTTAATTTTGTATAAGTTAAATTAAGATTTCACTTTCAACCAATATTAAATTAGATTACAATCAAAAAGTATGGTTAAAAATGTGTTTTCCAAATAGGTAAACCCTGAAAAATAAGAGGGAGATGTTCATGCTGCAGATTTTTAATATAATGAATCCAATGTTAATTTTTGTGGCCATAATCCTAACATTTATTTGCTCCTATACTGGTTTAGATTTATTTTCACTCGTTCAAAATGCAGAACGTAATCGGAAGTTTTTATTTTTAGGAGGAACGTTTTCGCTTGGTGTAGGTTTATGGATAATGAATTTTATCGGCATGCTTGCCGTAAATATAAATGGGTCAAGTAATTATCATGTGCTTATTACCATTTTATCTTTACTTTCAGGGATCATTTTTACGGGTATCGCGTTTTACGGAATTATTGATAAGGAGATTAAAGCAAAGCAATTATGGATCAGCAGTTTCTTTATGACTGTCGCTGTTTTATCCATTCATAGCACTGGGTTATATGCAATGAGCATGAACATTCAATTTAATCCAGTTTTATTTATTATTTCGATCATCCTTATTTATAGTTCATTTGCCCTTTCTCTATGGATGTTGTTTTTCTCAAAGGGTTTGTCGCCTTTTAATGAAATCTGGATTAAACCAGTTAGTGCTGTCATTATAACGGCTGCTATTATTGAAGGATATTTACTGCTTTTACGGACATTCTCAAGCGTTTTTGGTGAAAATGCTTCCCAAGCTGAATCTAATCCTAAATCGTATATTATTTATTTTGTTTTTTTTATTACTTTACTTATTTTAAGCGGGCTAATTGGTTCAAGAACTGTAGTTGGCAAAAGATTAGCTGATAGTGATCATTATTTACGTGATATTGAAGCTGCATTGGATGAATCAACGATTGTAACCATTACAAATGCTAATGGGATCATTACGTATGTAAATGATAAATTCATTGAAATATCGAAGTATGGGAAGGAAGATATATTAGGGAAAACTCATCGTGTATTAAACTCTAATTTTCATCCTCCTGAATTTTTTCAAAATCTTTGGGAAACCATCTCTTCAGGTAATATTTGGAGAGGGGAAATACGCAATCAGGCTAAGGATGGAAAACACTATTGGGTAAAGACGACAATTGTTCCATTCCTATACAATGATGGAAAGCCCTATCAATATGTTTCAATTCGAAACGATATTACAGCCCTTAAAGAAACAGAGGCACACTTGAATGATAAAATAAAGGAAGTTGGCGATATTAAATTTGCCCTTGATCAATCTTCCATCGTTGCTCTCACTGATGAAAAAGGTATTATTACGAAAGTTAATGAAAAGTTTTGTGAGATTTCCAAATACGATAGGGACGAGCTTATTGGTCGCAGCCATTCAATATTAAACTCCGGACATCATCCTAAAGAGTTTTTTAGACAACTTTGGACAACTATAAGACGAGGAGTAGTCTGGAAAGGTGAAATTAGAAATGTGGCAAAGGATGGAACCTTATATTGGGTGGATACAACGATTATTCCTTTCGTAGATGAAGAAGGTAACCCGTATCAATATTTGGCCATTCGAAATGACATTACTGAAACGAAAAAAACGAAAGAGATCCTTCATCGACAAGATAAACTAGCTGCCGTTGGACAGCTTGCTGCGGGTGTGGCACATGAAATTCGTAATCCTCTCACTTCTATGAAAGGGTATACTGAATTTCTTCAAATGGATGAAACGAATAAAGAGCGGCTGGAGTATTTCGATATTATCCTTGATGAAATTGAACGTGTGAATCATATAGTTGAGGACTTTATGCTTCTTGCAAAGCCTAAATCTGTTGAACTCAAAGAAAAAAACCTTATTCCGATTATGAAGAATGTCTTATCTTTATTTGAGCTAGAAATAAGAAATAAACAAATTCATCTTCATTTTGAATGCAGTGACGATACAATACTTATTCATTGTGATGAGTACCGTTTAAAGCAGGTTTTTATAAATTTTATTAAAAACGCAATTGAGGCTATGCCAAATGGCGGAAAACTAATCTTGAATACATATAAAAATAATGAATATGTACGTATCTCTATCACTGATTCAGGAACTGGTATTCCACCAGAACAACTAAAGAAAATTGGTGAGCCGTTTTACACAACAAAGAAAAAAGGGAATGGACTTGGACTAATGGTAAGCTTTCACATCATTGAAAGTCATGGGGGGAAAGTCAATATTGAAAGTGAACTAAATAAAGGGACAACATTTACAATAGAATTACCCGTGGTCAATTTGTAAATGGATGGGAAAGGAAGGTTTAGCACCTTCCTTTTTTTATTTTATATAAGCTAATTTTTTGTTTTATCCTTTTCTCCCGATTTGATGAAATAGCTTTGGACCGGTTTCAGCAATTGCTTGAAGCCTGATTCTATCTTCTCACTTATAAAGGATGTTCTTTCATATAAGGAGGAACGCAGATTTTCAAGCTGCCTCGATATTTTTTGAACGATTGCTTCCTGTTCGTCTAGCCGTTCCATAACGGTCTTATGAAATACCTCATGCACCTCAAGTTTTTGTGATAATTCTTCATACACGTTTTCCTGTTTGTTTAATTGGTTTGTTAAATCACGTGAAAATGATTCGAATTGGCCAATTTTCCCAGTCAATGCTTCAGTTGAGGCGTGCTGAAATGATACTTGATCAAGAACAGCTTGATTAATTAAGCTTTCTTTTTCTAGGCTTTCCAATATGATAGCATTCCTTCCTTCAAGCTCATTTAATCGTTCTATAATAATCTGGTTTGCGGTTTCCTGAGAATTCATAACTTCTAAAAACTGAAGTATCACGTTATCCTGCTCATCCAATCTATCCATCAATCTGACAAGGTCGTAATTATGTTTAGATGCTGTACGCTGGATATTATGATTAATGCCCTTTAAAGATTCGGATATTTGAAAATCCATTTTCTCATACGTATCTGTCAACTGATGATTAACCAATTTCTGCTCATGAAGAATTTCTTGAAGATAATTCAGGCGAAAGGNNAAAGGAATCTTGATTAGACTGAGTTTCTAGTTGATGCTTCTTATTAAACAGATTGGGTACAATCTGACTATTTGTGTATAAACCCAAGAAAAACACTCCTTTATTTTCCTGCTATTTATACAAACAGCATTATTTACATGCTATGTACTATATAGGAAAAGGGTGGCAAGAATAGGCGATAATCTATTGGATAGGAATGGTCTCCATTAAAATCCCTTGAGTTTATGCTCCTCTAAATTTACAATAATGGTAAATTTAATTATATTAAAGTAGTCAGTGCCCGTTGTATCTAGTACAATAAAATTGAACATCTATAAGTTAAATTGGTTTACGTTTTAAGGCCAAGAAGATACACTTGGATAGAAAGGGTAATAATTTTTTTAAATGAAGTTTTGTTTCTTGGATGAATCTTCCTCTAGCAGGAAGTTCTAATAATTTTTAGAGTGAAGGGATGATGGTTAAATGGCTATTTCTTTATCAAAAGGACAAAAAGTAGATTTAACGAAAACAAATCCTGGTCTGTCAAAGGTTGTTGTTGGCCTTGGCTGGGACACAAATAAATATGACGGGGGACAAGCGTTTGATTTAGATGCAAGTGTGTTTTTACTTGATGCATCTGGTAAATGTGCATCTGATAAAGACTTTATTTTTTATAATCAACTAGAAGGCGGCAATGGGTCTGTTGTACATACTGGAGATAACCGCACAGGGGAAGGTGACGGTGATGATGAGCAAGTAAAGGTGGACTTAAGTGCTGTTCCAGCAAGCATTGAAAAAATTTCTTTCGTTATTACGATTCATGATGCTGAAAGCCGTGGGCAGAATTTTGGACAAGTTTCCAATGCGTTTGCCCGAATTGTCAATGAAGCAACTAATGAAGAGGTTATTCGCTATGACTTAGGAGAAGATTTTTCAATTGAAACAGCGATTGTAGTTGGGGAATTATACCGTCATAATGGTGAATGGAAATTCTCTGCTGTTGGTTCAGGTTACCAAGGCGGTCTAGCACGAATTGCGACTGACTTCGGATTACAGGTTGGCTAAAGAATAAGGGGTCCTAAAGCCCATTAATCTTCAATAAAACAAGAGGGAATGGAAATTATTTTCTAACTCCCAATTGAATAAACATTTATTTCAGGGAGGGTTTATGATGGGAATTCAATTGGCAAAAGGACAAAGAATTGACCTAACAAAAACAAATCCTGGTTTAACAAAAGCGATCATTGGACTTGGATGGGATACGAATAAATATCAGGGTGGACATGATTTTGATTTAGACGCTTCTGCCTTTTTAGTAGATGCAAATAATCGTTGCCAAAATGATCTCGACTTTGTTTTTTATAATAACCTTCAACATCCAAGCGGGTCTGTCGTTCATACGGGAGATAACCGTACAGGAGAAGGGGATGGGGACGATGAGCAGCTGGTTGTTGATTTCACTAAAATCCCTTCCCATGTTCATCGAATTGGCATTACAGTGACGATCCATGATGCTGAGACTAGACAGCAAAACTTTGGTCAAGTTTCAAACGCTTTTGTAAGATTAGTTGATGATTCTAATAATCAAGAATTATTGCGTTTCGATTTAGGTGAAGATTTCTCAATTGAAACGGCGGTAGTTATATGTGAATTATACCGTCACGGAAACGACTGGAAATTTAATGCCATCGGCAGCGGTTTTTCTGGTGGATTAGCAGCGTTATGCCGGAATTATGGTCTCCAAGTGTAGGTCTGCCAAATTATGCATCTGAAAAACACTCCTTCACGGAGTGTTTTTCCATGTTAAGATACCCTTTAAAGAAAGACAGCTTAGCATTTTTTAAAAATTTTAGGGAGAAGGAAAAATTGAAAATAGGTCTCGTTAGGCATTTCAAAGTAAAAGATGCTATACCGGAAAAAACTTGGATGACTCCCGCAGAACTATCAAAATGGTTTGAGGACTATGATTTATCCGACATTGAAAAGGGTGAAACCGATCTTCAAAACTTGGAATGGGAAACGTGTTATTCAAGTGATTTATCTAGAGCGGAGAAAACAGCTCATGCAATCTTTGTAGGTAAGATAATAAAAACCGAGAAATTAAGAGAGGTTAAAGCATATCCAATTATTCAAGCCAATATTAAACTTCCCTATCAGCTATGGGCAGTTTTCGTCCGGCTTGCCTGGCTATTCAACCATCCTTCGCAAAAGGATTCAGTTAAGGCTGTTAAAGAAAGGATTAATTTATTCTTAGATGAGGTCTTTTCTGCTGGAAATGAACATGTACTGATAGTTAGCCATGGAGCCTTAATGATATTTATGCGGAAGGAATTACTTAAAAGAGGATTTAAAGGGCCAAAAATAAGTCACCCTAAAAACGGTATTTTATACGTTTTTGAAAAATAAGCTTAACATACAAGTGAATTTCAGTAGGAATTGGCTTAATTTTATCTATATAATTTGTACTATTTATTTGCAAGAACACCATATGATAGTACAGGTGAAAATTTAGGAGGTGTGTAAATAATGTCTATTCACATCGTCCAAAGAGGAGACTCCCTATGGGCAATTTCAAAGCGATATAATGTACCAATTCAATCAATACTCAATGTAAACGGGTTGTCTGCTAATGGAATCATTATTCCCGGATTAGCCCTTTATATCCCTGATCAAGCATTACCTATTAGATCAAAGATTATAGCTAAAGGCGATTCATTGTGGGGATTGGCACAGAAATACAGAACTAATATAAATGCTATCCTCTCAGCTAATCCCGGTATTCAGTCAAATAACCTAGTTGTTGGACAAAAAATAAATATACCCTCTCCTTTGAAATTATCGATGCAGACACTCGGGTTCATTATTCCCTTTTCTCCTCAATCATTTATCCCCATTTTAAAACAAGTAGCTAAAGAGATTTCTTATTTAGCCATCGTCTCTTATTCACTCACAAATGAGGGATACACATATTTAGCTGTAGATGATACACAAGTGATTAAAGAGAGTAAAAGATTAGAAATTACTCCTTTATTGATGATCAGAAATTTTGCAAATCAGAAATTTAGTCCAGAGTTAATTGGTCAAGTACTAGAAAATTCTGTCTATCGGAAGAACTTAATTAATAGTTTGATGAATTTTATTACGGACAAGGGATATGGAGGAGTAAGCATTGATTTTGAGTTTATTCCGCCGCCAAGGAGGCAGGATTTTAATACCTTTCTTAATGAATTAAAAACAGCACTTGGCCCCTTAATTCTTCATGTAAACGTTCATGCGAAAACAGCAGACCTCCCGCAAAATCGGATAGTCGGCGCTTATGATTATTCAGCCATTGGGAAAGCGGCAGATATTGTTGCGGTCATGACGATAGATTATGGGTATCCAACAGGACCGCCAAATCCTGTTTCACCTATATGGTGGATAGAGGACGTCATTCAATATTCCATCAGCTTAATCAACCCCAAAAAACTGCAAATGGCTTTGCCTTTATATGGTTATGATTGGAGGGTAATTGACAACTTAACAAAGGCACATTCTCAATTAAATGCACAAAATTTAGCGATCTCATCAGGTGCTCTTATAAATTATGATCTCAACTCATCTACTCCAAGCTTTAACTATTGGAAGGGTTCAGAAAGGCATATTGTATGGTTTGATGATATTCGCAGCTTTGCTGAAAAGTATAAATTGATTGATCAATATCATTTATTAGGTTTAACTTTTTGGCAATTAAGCCTTCTATTTCCGCAAAACTGGGTCTATTTGGAAAAAAATATTATTATTAATTAAAAAAGGATGCCATATAGGCATCCTTTTACGTATTGCGGCGGTTGACTGCACGCCACATCGTGCATTCCAAAATTGGAGTGTCAATCCGTCTTACGCAATTAGCTCATCGCAATATAGACTATAACATAATTCACTGACATTGGCAATCCCCATGATAAGGAAGAATCTTTGCGAAATAATCGTTAAATTTGTATAATATTTGAAGCTTATAAA
>NZ_JBALOZ010000370.1:0-4649 GCF_036965125.1 Bacillus sp. JJ1503 | reverse complement strand
GTTGGAAAATAACATTTATTTCATTTACAATATGGATGTGTATTTACATTACATATTGTTATCATAATATGTGATATTATATTTTTTTGATGGGAGCAGTGAATGATGAATTTTGTTACTTTAAATAATGGGTTAAAAATGCCACAGCTTGGTTTCGGAGTATGGCGTGTGGAAGATGGACAAGCAACTGAATCAGTTGCTAGAGCATTAGAGGTTGGATATAGATCTATTGATACTGCCATGATATATAAGAATGAAAATGGAGTAGGGAAAGCTATTAAAGAATCGGCTATTCCCCGAGAAGAGCTATTTATAACGACAAAGGTTTGGAATAGTGATCAAGGCTTTGATCGTACATTGCAGGCATATGAAGAAAGCTTAGAAAGACTTGGCCTTGATTATGTTGACTTATACTTAATCCACTGGCCAGCACCTGAATTTGATCAATATGTAGATACATATAAAGCGCTAGAAAAACTTTATCAAGACGGACGCGTAAAGGCTATTGGCGTGTGCAATTTTGAATTAGAACATCTTGACCGTATTTTAAAAGAATGTGATGTAAAGCCCGTATTAAATCAAATTGAATGCCATCCGTTCTTTGCTCAAACCGTGTTAAAAGACTTCTGCTCAAAGCATGAAATTTTTGTAGAGGCATGGAGCCCTCTTCATCAAGGCGGTGAAGTGCTGCAAAATGAGACGATAAAAAATATCGCAGCGAAACATGGCAAAACAGCTGCTCAAACCGTTTTGCGCTGGCACTTGCAAAATAACACGATCGCTATTCCTAAATCAGTGACTCCATCGCGAATTGAAGAAAATTTCAATGTGTTTGATTTCGAACTTTCAGCTACTGAAATGGATGCAATTAATAGCTTGAATCGGGATGAGCGTAAAGGACCTAAGCCTAATGAATTTCATGTAAAGTAATATAAAAAAAGACGGCGAACGCCGTCTTTTTTATTTCTTATTAAAGAGTTACACGTGTACCCGTTTTGCCTTCAAGAGCATCTTGAAGCTTGTCCATTGAAGTGATGATTACGTTTTTGCCGCCTTTTTGCAGGAACAGAATTGCAGCTTCGATTTTTGGTCCCATGCTTCCTTTAGGGAAATGACCTTCATCCATATAACGTAGAGCTTCTTCAACTGTCATTTCAAATAAATTTTGTTGCTGTGGAGTTCCGAAATGGATCGCCACTTGCTCAACACCTGTTAAGATAAATAAGTAATCTGCATTAATTTCTGCTGCTAATAGTGCACTTGCAAAATCTTTATCAATTACAGCATTTGTACCTTTTAGCATCCCATTTTCTTCAATAACTGGGATACCGCCGCCGCCAGCTGTAATAACAGTAATTTCTTTATCTAATAAAGCTTGGATTGCATCTTTTTCAACAATTGTTACTGGTTTCGGAGAAGCAACAACACGTCTGTATCCTCTTCCACTGTCTTCGATGTAAGAGATTTTTTCATTTTCAAGAACTTTGTCAAGCTCTTCTTTTGTATAGAATGGTCCAATCGGCTTCGTTGGGTTGCCAAATGCTGGATCTTCTTTAGAAACAACAGCCTGTGTAACGATTGTTGCAACTTGTCTTCCAATGTTACGTTCTACCATTTTATTTCTGAATGCTTGCTGGATTAAATATCCTAAGTTACCTTGAGTTTCCGCATCTAATACATCAAGCGGATAAGCTGGCACTACTGATTCAGCCATTTGGTTTTTAATTAAAGAGTTACCAACTTGTGGTCCGTTACCATGAGTGATAACTACTGTGTTTCCTTGTTCGATTAAACCAAGAACAGGCTCAACACTTTCACTAATATTTTGTTGCTGCTCTTCAAGTGTTCCCTTTTGGCCTTCTTTAATAATGGCATTACCGCCAATGGCTAAAACAATTTTGCTCATTTGACAAAACTCCTTTAATTTCGAATTTCTCTTTCCCATTATGAATGTTTTCAATTTTCCATTGCAAGCTTTTTTTCAAAAAAAAACCTTCAAAAAATTTGGAGAGGATATAGCTAGCAACTAACCCTCTCCAAAATGATTTCATTATTCTGCTTCGATTAATCCAAGCATCACTGCATATGCATCAATAGCTTTTTCAAAGCATGCTAATGGGGCACGAACGGTACCTGCACCGATTTGGCCAACTCCCGCTTCTTTATGAGCAATACCAGTGTTAATAACTGGCTCGATTCCAGTTTCAACAACTTTTCTTGCATCAATGCCAAGGCAAGAGCCTTTGAAATCCCAAGTAGGAATTGAGTAGTTCGGGTTGTGGTCAATACAAATTTCCATCATATCATTACTTGTGTTAACCGCATCGTCCATACCGCCTGCACCAACGAAGCGAGTAACACCAGGAGCAGCGATCATAGCCATACCGCCGACACCGAATGTTTCGGTGATCGCACTGTCACCCATATCAGGGCAAGCCATATCTTGATCATATCCCGTAAAGAATAGACCTTGTGGTGTATTAACTGGTGCTGTAAACCATTGATCACCCATACCAGCAATACGGATTCCGAACTCATGTCCATTACGGCACATTGCTGTTACAACTGTACCATGCTGAATTTGTCTTGCTGTATCCATAACTGCTTTACTTGTTGCCATCGCAATATTTAAGAAGAATTGGTCTGTATCAGCTAAGAATTGAATAACATCTAGTTTATCTTTTTCATCTGCATCTGATTGTAAAATGTATGGAGCGATGTCTTTTAAGAAAATAAGGGAACCAGCAATATTACGTTGATGGAACTCATCACCCATCGTAATTGCTTTTGCAATCGCTACGTTTACGTTTAACCCATCGCCTTTTACTTTAAGTGCTTTTGAAATAACAGGTCCTAGTACATCTCTGAACCATCCAAGACGGTTAATTACTTCCTCAGAATATGCACCGAAACGTAGAACTGCACCAATTCCTTCATTCATTGTACAATATGCTTGATTGCCGCCGTCGCGATTTTCTACAACTAAAACCGGCATACTTCCAGATGTGATACCACCCATTGGACCAACCGCATTTACATGGTGACATGGAATGAATTCGATTTCACCATTTTTAAGCATTTCAAATGCTTCATCAGCATTCTTTGCCCAACCTTCAAATAATGTAGCTCCAACACAAGATCCTTGCATCGGGCTTGTCATATTTTCCCATTTAATAGGTGGTCCTGCATGAAGTAATACTTTCCCATTTAATTCTTGAATAACAGATTTAGCAGGAACTACATCTGTTAAAAAAGGTGCGCCTGATACAATTTTATCAATAACCGCTCGGTTTGCTTCATCAATTGTTTTATATTGTCCGTACATTTTGCTTTCCTCCTGAACATTCATTGGTCGTGTAAACCGGTTTCCCTAAATTTCGAATCTATTTCTTAGATTAGCGAAGTACACTTAAGACTTTACGCATTCTTGGATTTCCGCCAGCAACTGGACGCCAATCAAATTGAACTACTCTTCCGCCGTTTGCAGTAATTGCATCTGTAAATTTCTTTAATCCAACGTTAACTACATTTGGTTTTTCAGTTAATAATTTTTGGATTTCCTCTGAAACCGCAATATTAGCGTTCGCAGCCTCATTAGCAGGAACTACTTCTTTTTGTACTTCTTCAATTTGGATATCAAGCATAGCTAAGGCAGTTAAAACTGATTGGTTATTGCTATCACGTAAGATAACGCCAGCTTGTTCTAGTTTTGCTTTTTGCTCATCGATGTCTTGTGGATCTTGATCAGTACCACAAACAGTTCCAACAAAGTAAATGTTTCTGCCATTTTCTTTAGCAGCGTTTTGAATTTTTTGGATACCAGGGATAAGTGCGCCCGCCATATCTTCATGAGAACCATATCCAAGTACAATATCAAATAAAATAATTGCTGTTGATTCATCTTGTGCTGCTTTTTGGAAGAATTGAATTCTTGTATCAGGATCAATCATTGGATGCGGTTTACCTTGTGTATAAATATCATCACCAAGGTCAATTACTTCAAATCCATTAGCATTTAACAGGTAA
Source organism: Bacillus sp. JJ1503 (assembly GCF_036965125.1). NCBI lineage: Bacteria > Bacillati > Bacillota > Bacilli > Caryophanales > Bacillaceae > Bacillus > Bacillus sp. JJ1503. The sequence continues at coordinate 623 of NZ_JBALOZ010000370.1, read as the reverse complement.
CCGTCTTCATGATGATCTGTTGTTCCAAGGTTAAGTCCTCTGCTGATAAGTGTAGCTGCTTCGTATCCTAGCGTACCGCCAGAATATAAACCTTTAATTGTTTTTTGTTCAGGCTTTAAGTTCACTGCAGGTACTTCAGCTTGTAGCTCATTGTAATTTGGCTTGATTGCATTACCTTTTGCAAGGTCTACAGCGATAGCTGCTGTTTCTTCAAGTGTGTTTGCATAATAAACATTTCCTTCATGATTATGTGGCTCTTCACCAAGGAAAATTGCAACAACTGGCTTAGAAATGCTTTGAAGTAATTGAACAACTTCATCACGAACTTCTTTTGCAGGTGGTTTTGAAATTAATGTGATTACTTCTGTTTGACTATGCTGTGCTAAAGCCTTAATACCATCTAACATTGTAATCGCACCAATTTTATCGTTGAGGTCACGGCCGCCAGTACCGATTGCATGGCTAACACCGCTGCCTAAACGGTCAATTTCTGTAATAACTTCTTGAATACCTGTTCCAGAAGCCCCGATTACACCAATTTTTCCTGTTTTCACAACGTTTGCGAATGCAAGCGGAACACCAGAAACAACTGCAGTACCACAGTCAGGACCCATAACAAGAAG